>SHUM01000031.1 GCA_009691245.1 Acidobacteriota bacterium
TGAGACAATTGGCATTGGGACAACGAAGAAGTTTCATGGCTTGGGGACCCGTTCAACAGCAGACCTGCTGTTCTCAAAAATAGGCCTTAAACCATAACACATGAACACGTTACAAGAAACCCAACAACAGCCAATTGCGGAAGCACCGATCGTGGAGCAGGTAGCGGTGGTTTTGGAGGAATCCCCAGCTCTCCGAGGTGGCGTTGCGTCCTATCTGTTCCATCCAGACACCATCGGGATGCTAGGTGATGCCGGCAATCGAAACACGACGGGTGTCCAGATGGATGAAAAACAATACGTAGTACGTTACCAGTCCGCGCCACGTCAGCACTTCTGCCGTGAAGAAGTCGGTAGCAGCCAGGACGCTCATGTGCGAACGGGATGAAGTCTTTCCAGGTGGTGTTATTCCTGCGCTCGGTTGTGGGCTGGATACCTCGGCGGCGAAGGATGTTCCCAACCGTTTGATCGGAAAGCGAATGTCCCAGATTGGCAAGTGCGCCAACAATCCGATCGTAGCCCCAACCGGAATTGCTCTGAGCCAACTGGACGACCAAATCCTCAAGCTCTCGTCCGATTCGTGGACGCCCGAGGGCAGCACGCTGCTTCGACCCGTCGAACTTCTTGGCAACAAGTTTTCGGTACCAAGCCAGGATGGTATCTGGTTTGGCCACGCAGGCGATCTGTGCGATGGCTTTGCGGCCTAATCGCTTGGCGATCTCAGCCAATGTCGCCTTCTCCCCATTCGACAGCAGCAATCGGCTCTCGATATGCGCTTTCAGGATGCGGTTCTCGGCCACCAGAAACTCATTCTTCAGCAGCAATTCTTGATTCACCATTCCGCTCAGATAGCCGAGCAACCGCAACCAACTCGTCTTTGCCATCCGCAGAATTTATCGTAGAACTGCCCAGAATTCAACACGTTCGACTATTTTGACCATACGGGCAAGGATTTTGCTACAGTTTGAAGCTTAAGGGGAGTTTTGCTACAGTGGAACAGTTGACCACAGGATCGTGATTGTAAGCCCTTTATTTTCAAGGGGCGGTTAGCTCAGTTGGTTAGAGCACCTGCCTTACAAGCAGGGGGTCGCAGGTTCAAGTCCTGCACCGCCCACCATCCATTTTGATTTGCTTGCCCGGCTCTGCTTTGCTTGCATGGCGTGCTGAAAAGGACGTGCTGCAAAGAAAATGTTCGGCGGCTGGAGATCTCGAAGTGGGATCGGCAGCCGCGCCTTTCTACCGCGACTCTAGCGCTGCGCCGCAATCTGCTCAGCGGTGCGGAACTGGATGCGGGCCAGTTTGCTGGTGCGCCAGTAAGGCGTCCACACCTCCACCGGCTCGGTGCGATTGTCCACGGCGATGAAGCGCGTCTCGGTGCCGCGCGTGGGCAGGTGGAAATCGGTCCACTTCTCCGTCTTCGGGTTGAAGCGGGCCACGCGGTCGGCGTGCATCAGATTCATCCATACCATGCCGTGCTTGTCGATCACCGTGTCATAGACGCCGCGAAACTCATTCTGGTTCGGCGGATTGTACATGGTTACCTTGTGCGTCTTGGAATCAATCTTCGCCAGATTGTCGCCCCACCAGTTGGCCACCCAGACGGTCGAGCCTTTCTTGTCCGCGCCCAGCCGGCGCGGCGCTTGTGCGTCAAAGGCAGACGAGTTCCAGTCTGAGCCGGTCGCCTGGAACGTCTCGCGATCCTTCGCGGTCATGAGCTTATCGAACTCGGTGCGGCGGTTGAGCGCGACTTCAGTGATTTCGCCGGTGCGGTAGTTGCCCACGCCCAGCTTGTCGTAGTTCATCTGCGCCCACCAGCCATTGCCGTCAGCATCCGCCGCGACGCCGTACGTCCGGCCGTCGTTGCCGGGACTAAGCGACTTGAACGGCTTGAACTGATTGGTCGCCGGATCGAAGGCCAGCGCGCCCTCATTTGTGGAAATCCAAACGATGCCGTCGTTGTCCACGTCGAGCGTGCCGCCGGCGCGGGCCATCCCTTTGGGCGGATCGAACTGCTCCAGCTTCTCCGTGCGTGTATCGATCTTGCCGAGCCAGCCGTCGGCGTTGAACCACGCGACGCCTTTCTGATCAATCACGATGCCGTGGCTGCGCTTGGACAATCCCTTGCCGTTATCCAGCTTGAAGTGCTTGACCGCGCCGGTGCGCGGATCGAGTCGCGAGACGGAGCGCTCGGGATTCCCCTGCGAGTCGGCGATCCAGACCATGCCGTCCGGCGCAACTTCGGCGTCGTGCGGCCCGCGCGCCTCGTAGGCCGATGGCGTGCCCTCCATCCAGTCGCTGCCGTCCTGCGTGACATATTTCTTGAGGTCCGCGTTCGAGGTGATGTCGTACTCGGTGATCACCACCTGCGCGGCTTCTCCGCGCGGGCGCGGCGATGGCTTGAAGCTGAGCTTCGAGTTTGGCCCGGCTACCTTCTCGAGATAGACAGCCAGTTCATCCTTGAAGTAGCGCAGCAGAGGCATGGGCGGCTCTGCGGGATCTGGCGGATCGCCGTAGATGCCCACGCCTTCCATCAGGTCAATAATTTTTTTCCAGCCCGCCTCATCGAAACGGTTCTGCAGCACGAAGCTCGGCTGATGGCATCCGGCGCAGTTGTTGCGGAAGGCCATCTTCATGCGCGCGTCGGCGGGCGTAGCCTCGGGCAACGCGGCCATCCACTCGGCGCTGGAGAGCTGGCGCGTGTAGTCCGCCAGCGGCTTCATGGTGAAGTTTTGCTTCGCTGATTTGCTGGAGTCCATCGTAGCGTCGGCGCGCGCTGTTTCATAGCCGATGGCCTGCGCCCACACCTTGTATGCGCCAGCGTCCAGCGTCGGTCCTAGGGCAGGAAACACGTACGCACCCTGCTCGTCTGTGAAGACCGTGGTGGTGATGGTCGCGCCCGCGCGCTTGGCCGAAACAGTAACGCCTTCGAGCGGCTTGCCGTCGCCGGACCTGATCACGCCGGTGAGTGAACCGGCATGCGCAGCGGCCGCGGTCAGCAGCAGGGCCGCCACCGCGAAGACCAACATCACTTGCTTTCTTTTGCTAATCCCCAGTTCGTCCCGTGTTGGCATTGGACCCTCCTTCACTCTTCGCCGCGGCTGGCGGCGCTTTCAGCGTTTTCAGATACGCGATCACATCATCAATCTCGCTGGCTTGCAGGCCGTACTGAAAACCAGGCATGCGCGGCGTGCCCTCGCGGATGGCCGTGCGCGCCAGCGCCTCGAATTGCGGGTTGCGCAGATAACCATCCAGCACCGGCCCATACGGTTTCACCGACGCCGGCCTGTAAAGCGGCGGCAAATGGCAGATCGAGCAGCGCTGGAGAAACACCTTCTTGCCGCGCAGCTCCGAGCCGGACAGCGATTCGTTGCCCGCCGCCTGCTGCGCGCGCGCCGCCGTGCCCACGCCAGCCATCAGCGCACCAAGCAGGATCAAATCAATAAAATTAACATCGCGACGCACCAGAAAATCCTCCCACGGCATCTTCCCCGTTTTGCCACCCACGGTTTTGCCGCTATGATACGCCAATTTATCATAAATTAGCAGGATTGATTTTGATCCGAATGCTTAGATTCCCTGAAGGGGAATCAGAGGATAGCCGAAGGCATCGCCCCCGGAATCATTAGCCGAAATTATTAGGATGCTCCACATCCACGCCGAGCCCCGGCAGGGGCGACAGATAGTAGCCCAGGGCGTAAGCCCTGGGTATGGAGGAGGAACAATCCACTACCTCTCTGCCGAAGGCCTGCGTGCCGCAGTCCCGGCTGGCCGGGACGAAGGCGGGCACAGGTGACGCCCCGTTCCTTCTGCTTTCGCTGGTCCGCCCCATGGCGCACTCAAAAGGAAACGCGATGCGCGGCGTCACCTGTTCACGCTACGCCCTGCGGGCTCCGCGTGTGCCTTCGGCAGAGTGGAAGTGTGGCGTCCGCCTGATACCCAGGGTTCACGCCCTTGGCTAGAATCTGCCGCGCCTCCGGCGCTCTGTGAGGATGGGAACTGGCAGGGTAATCCAGTGTTTCTAAGCGGAGCGGCGGGAGCTGGCCCGTTGGGGTCGGGCCGATTGCCGGGCGACCTCCGCTAGCGACAGCAAGGCATTGTTGACCGCTTTGGCGTTGGGGAAAAGTTCCGCAACGCGCGGGTCCAGCACGACCACATTTGAATTCTCGTGCAGCTTGGCGGCGTATTTCCCGCGCTCCATTTTGCCGAAGTCGGAACGCTTGTACTCGGCACGGAGTTCGTCTTTTTTTGCGCTACTCGCCTTCTTCATAAAGTTTCCTTTCCGACCTTGTTGTTTCACGCGCGGAGATGATGCGGATGGCATCTGCCGAATCTGCGTGGGACACCACAAGAAGCCGACCAGAATTTGACATCCCAAAGGTAACCGAGCGCCGCTCACTCAGGGAATGATCCGGGTCGTCGCCGGTTACAGAAAGCGTGTCGAAGAATACCGTGGATGCTTCCTGAAATGAGATGCCATGTTCGCGGATGTTGGTGCGTGCCTTCCTAGCATCTCACTCGAAAAGTATACGTCATCTCCGCCGGGCTTTTCGCATTTCCAGCGATTCGAACATATCGCACTGGATATTCCATTGCGAAGCCCACGCGGCGAAGGGGCCGCCCGGCAAAATTATCCCTTACGTGCTGCTGTGGAACGGGCTACAATCGGCGCATTGCTGTTTTATTTGCATTGCTGGAATAGTGGAATCGGCGAGCCGTGGGCGCGCGTTAACCGTGCGCCGGGCGGCCACATCAGGAGGGTGTTTCGTATGAAGAGTACCAGGAGAATCGCATTTAATTTGGCGGCATTGCTGCTGCTGCCTATGCTGGCGATGCAGCCGGCCGCGCAGGCGGCAACTCTGCCGGGCACGGCGACGGTATCAGGGACAGTCGAAGCACCCCAGCCCTTCAAGGCCGCGCAGGTTTATTTCCGTAACAACGCCAAGCGCATGCTCTACATGGTCTATACCGTGGGCGGCAAATACAACGCACTGCATCTGTTTCCCGGCGAGTACGAAGTCAGCGTGAAGACCAAGGGCCTGCAGTCCGACCTGCAGAAGCTGACCGTGACGGCGGGGCAGGCCGCCTCGATGAATCTGTCCATGCACGCCTCCACCGCCGCCGAGCAGCGCCGCAGCACGGAGATGAAGTACGAGGAAATCTACCCGGCCGGCCCAGGTCGCGTCATCGCGGAGCGCACTTGCCTCTACTGCCACGGAAATAATTATCTCCCCGCCCGCGCATGGGATGAGAAGAAGTGGTCCGAAGCCATTGACCTGATGCTAGGCCAGGGCAATCCACAGGGCGCGCAGATTCAGCCCGCGGACCTGCTGGCGGCGGACCGGCAGGTGCTGACGAAATATCTGGTGGACAACTTCGGCCCCGACAGCAAGCCGCGCTCGGTGCGCGTCGAGGTGGATCTCCCGGTCGATGAATCGCTGCTCGCCAAGGCCGAGTACATCGAGTATTACTTCAGCGTCGATGCGCCGGGACAGGGTGTCAACGATCCCCAATACAAGAGGCCGGGCGCTACCGGCGAGATGGGTTTCGCCGCCGGACGCCGCATGGGGCAGGAGCCTCAGCTTCATCCCGACGGCACTGTTTGGACCGTGGACCGTGGCTTTCCTACGCGCATTGTAAAGCTCGACCCGCGCACCGGCGTATCAAAAGATTACCTGATGCCCAACCCCATGGCCGCGTTGCACGATCTGGAAATTGACAAGCTGGGAATCATCTGGGTGCCGGAAAACGAAGGCGTGCCCAAGACCGAGCCGAAGCTGTGGAAGTTCGACCCCAAGACAGAGAAGTGGTTCGAGAGCTTTCCGTTCGATCCGAAAAAGGTGATCAGCGATGACACGCTGAAGCATCCACACTCCATTGCCTTCGACTCCAAAGCGAACGTTTACGTCAGCTACATCCTCGGCGGCGGACTTTCGGTGTGGAACCGCGAAACCAAGCAGATGCAGACCTACATGATTCCCACGCCGAACTCGTTCCCCTACGGCGTAGTGGTGGACAAGAACGACAACGTCTGGATCGCCGAGTTCCACGGCAGTAAGCTCGCCAAGTTCGATACCAAGACCAAGCAGTTCACCGAGTACAATCCGCCGACGCAGCCTGCGCTGATTCGCCGCCTGACCGTGGGCTCGGATGGCCTGACCATCTGGGCCGGCCTGTTCAGCGCCGGCAGGCTGGAAAAGCTCGATCAAAAAACCGGCAAGTTCACCGAGTACAAAATTCCCCACCAGGTCTCGCAGCCCTATGACTTCACCCCGCAGGGCAAGTACCTCTGGTTCAGTGATGCGGGGCAGGGCGGCACGCTGATCCGTTTCGACTCGCAGACCGAGAAGTTCGACTATTTCCCCGCGCCGCAGACCGCCGACATGCCCAAGATTCGCCTCACCAAAGAAGGCGCGATCTGGTATTCGCCGCGCTCCAGCCGCGACTGGCCGGGCTCGGGCGTGCTGTATCCCGACGCCACGAAGATCACCACGCTGGCCGCCTTTCCCGCGCCGCGCGGCTGGTAAGAGCAACATCCATTTCATTAAAAGACAACGGCAGCCTGACGATTTCGTCCGGCTGCCGTTTCTTTTTCCGATGATGGAAGCAAGCTCATTGGCCGTCTCGGCTAGACGCCAAGGATATCTACCGCAGTCCGGCTGGCTATTACACTTAGGTGCCGGAAGGCATTAGCCGTGAATAAGTGATTTGACCCTGTTGCGGTCAGGATGGCGGGAACCCTTGTGCGGAGTCTATTGTAGATGGTCCTCATTTGCGGCACAGTCGGCTGCTGCTGGCGGCGGATGAAGATGTTGCTCAACTCCCGGAATACTCCGTCGACGCGCCCGTTATGGATGAGTGGATCGGTTCCGGCGAGGTCGCTCAGGGATTTCGCAAGCCGATATGGCTTTGCTTCAAACACAAACCAGTTGTGACTTTGCTTGCCGAATTTTTGCCATGCCAGCGACAACCCCAATTCAAACGGCATGTTGAATCGCGGTACTCGTGGATGGTGTCGATCCAACTCAACTCTGGAAAGGTCGTGGATGGAGTAATCGCATTCCTGAATTAGTCCAAGTATCCTGTCCAATCTGCGGGAACCAGTTGGAATCTCAAGAGTGGCGCGTGGGGTGTATCCGAGCGCACTGAGGCCGGCGATGTAGGCCAAATACAGGCCCTTAAACTCCACATCATAGGGGATATTCAGGAATACTTTACCTGGAAGGCTTTGAGGCGGGGACACGAGTGGGTTTCATCCTCGACTGAACACGGAGTTTACGGGATGTCTTTTTGACGGGTGAAGCTGCCCTCTTCTTCAAACCCTTCAAGCCAACCGATACCTTGGCGGGCGTGTGCTTGTCGCCAAGTTCATAAATGCGAAGTATCTCTTTCAGCCGAGTATTGCTCACCCCGAGGATTCGTGCTGTATCCTCAGCGGTGGCGAAGCGTGTCGTAACTATTACTCGGTGTGTCATACTCCTGACCCAATCATATATTGAAATCGGGGGAATTGGAAGCATCCAGGCACAATCGGCACCTGGTTGCGAACTCCTTCAACCCCAACTTTACAGGCCTTCGATTCTGCGCTAAACTCGCTACAAATCGGCGTATTTCAGGCGTCGGCGTAGCTGCTCATGCCGACTTGTAGATTGCCGGTCTGCGCTGGTGATGATTGCGGGATAACTCAATCGTGCGAATTGCGTTTGTTGTCATACTGGTGTCGGCGTCGGTTGCGTTTTCGCAAACTCCTCCAGCCGCGCCCGGAGCGCAGTACACGGCCACCGTCAATCGCTACTGCGTTTCCTGCCATAACGAAAAACTTAGGACCGCCAGCTTGTCGCTTGAAAAACTTGACGTCGGCGATGTCGCCGGGCACGGAGAAATTTGGGAGAAGGTCATTCGCAAGCTGCGCACCGGGGCCATGCCGCCTACCGGCGCGCCGCGTCCTGATAAGGCCATGAATGATGGTCTTGCGACTTACCTGGAAACTTCGCTCGACCGCGCCGCTGCTGCGAACGTCAACCCGGGGCGCGCCGCCGCCGTGCATCGTTTGAATCGCGGCGAGTACGCCAACGCGGTGCGCGATCTGCTGGCTGTCGAGGTCAACGCGCTCGACCTGCTGCCGCCCGATGAATCGACCAACGGGTTTGACAACAACGGCGAAGTGCTCTCGGTCTCGCCTGTGCTGCTCGAGCGCTACATGACCGCTGCGCGCCGCATCGCGCGCCAGGCCGTGGGCGACGAGGCGACCAAGCCGTATTACGAAACCTATCTCATCGACAAGTCGTTGCGCCAGGAAGGCCGCATGGGCGGGGGGTTGCCGTTGGGCTCGCGCGGCGGCAAGGCCATCCGACATTATTTCCCGCTCGACGCCAATTACTCCATCCGCGTACGCATGACGCGCGATTATCGCGACCGCATCCGCGGGCTGCAGGAGCCGCATCAGCTCGACGTGCGCGTCGACGGCAAGCTGATCAGGAGTTTTACCATCGGCGGTGAAAAGCATGGTCGCTCGGCTTCCATATTTTCCACCGGAGGCACCGGCGACCCCGCGCAGGAGCACTACGAGCTGAGCGCGGACGATCAGCTTCAACTCCTCTTTCCCGCCACCACCGGCGCGCATACCGTGGCCGTGGCCTTCGCCGAAGCTGACTTCGAGCCGGAAGGCCCGTTGCAACAGATCAACAGTCGCCCCGAGTCACTCGAACGAATACCATTGGGTGACTACGTTGCCTACAAAGGCGGCGACCCCGGCGTGGAGGAAGTCATCATCGGCGGCCCATTCAGCCCGCGCGGCATCGGCTCTTCCCCCAGCCGCGAAAAAATCTTCACCTGCCTGCCGTCGCCGCGCGCGTCACAGAGCCGCGACCGGGAGGGAGCGGGGGTTCCCCCCTCCTCGAACAACGTCCCCTCCGATGAAACCTGCGCCAGGCAAATTCTCTCCACCCTCGCCCGTCGCGCCTATCGCCGACCTCTAACCGCGCAAGATCAGGAAACGCTACTCACGTTCTATCGCACCGGTTCCAAAAAGGCCGATTTCGAAGCCGGCATACAGACGGCCCTCGAACGTATTCTGGTCGGTCCTGAGTTTCTCTTCCGCGTGTATCGCGACCCCGCAGGCATTGCCACCGGTGCAACGTATCGCTTGAGCGACCTCGATCTGGCGTCGCGCCTGTCCTTCTTCCTGTGGTCCAGCATCCCGGATGACACGCTGCTGGCGCTCGCCGAGACCGGGAAGCTCCACGACCCCGCCGTGCTGGAGCAGCAGACCCGCCGCATGTTGGCCGACCGCCGCGCGCGCGCCCTAGTGGACAACTTCGCAGAGTCCTGGCTCTACCTGCGCAACCTGCGCTCCATGAAGCCCGACCCGGACGCCTTCCCCGAGTGGGATGAAAACCTGCGCGAGGCATTTCATAGCGAGACCACTCTGTTCGTCGAGAACTTGATCCGCGAGGATCGCAGCGTACTAGAATTACTCAGCGCGGACTACACATTCTTGAACGACCGCCTCGCGCGCCACTACGGTATCCCCAACGTCTATGGCAGTCACTTTCGCAAAGTGAGTCTGAGTGACTCATTACTCGAGGGGGGGCGCGGCGGCTTACTGGGGCAGGGAAGCATACTCACTGTTACTTCCTACGCCAACCGTACTTCGCCCGTGCTGCGCGGTAAGTGGGTGCTGGAGAATCTGCTCGGCTCTCCGCCACCACCACCTCCCGCCAATGTCCCTTCGCTGGTGGACAAGAGTAAGGATGGCAAACTGCTCACCGTGCGTCAGCGCATGGAGCAGCATCGCGCCAATCCGGCCTGCGCGGGGTGCCACTCGCGCATGGACCCGCTGGGCTTTGCGCTCGAGAATTTCGACGGCCTCGGCAAGTGGCGCACCGTAGACTCCGGCGCGACGATTGACCCCTCGGGCGTGCTGCCGGACGGCTCGAAGTTCGCAGGCCCCGCTGGCTTGCGCAAGCTGCTCATCGGCAAGCAGCAGGAGATCACCGCCACCTTCGCCGAGAAGCTGTTGATCTACGCCACCGGCCGCGGTGTGGAGTACACCGACCAGCCCGCGCTTAGAAAGCTACTGAGAGATGCCGCGAAGGAGAACTTCCGTTTCTCATCGCTGGTAACAGGAATTGTATCTAGCACGCCCTTTCAGATGCGGCGCGCGCAGTGATTTGGTAGCCACGGTGAGTGTTTTTCTCGCCGTGGGCATTGGATGTGCGATTCGGCAAACTCTGTCACAGTGCCGCGCGCGTCAGCAAGCGGACACGTCGGCAGGGCAGCAATGATGGCGCACACGCCGCGAACGGGGCAAGGAATGTAATCACACGGGTCCGCTTGCTGACGCGCGCGGCACTGTGACCGTGATCGAACGAATTAGGTGTTTGGCGACAGGGAGGTTACTCCATCATGATGATCTTCAAGAAAGCCATACCGCGCCGGACGTTTCTGCGCGGAGCGGGAGCGGCGCTGGCGCTGCCTCTTCTCGAAAGCATGTCGCCTGCTCTCGCAGGGTCATCATCAGTAGCCGACCCCGCGCTGAATCGTCCGCAGCGGCTGGGCTTTGTCTATGTGCCGAACGGCATCATCATGGACCATTGGACGCCGGACTCAGTCGGCGCGCAGTTCGATCTGAAGCCCACGATGGAACCCTTCGCGGCGTTTCGCGATCAGTTCACCATCATCACCGGCCTTGATCACAACAACGCCGAGCCGCTGCCCGGCGAAGGCGAAGTCGCTCCACACGAGCGCGCCGGCGCGACGTTCCTTACTGGCGTACACCCGGAGCGGCAGGGCCGCGTGGGCATCTCCATTGATCAGATTGTCGCGAAGGAGTTGGGTAAGCACACACAGCTCGCCTCGATGGAACTCGGCCTTGATGGCTCGGACGTAGTGGGGCAGTGCGAGCGCGGATGGAGTTGCGCGTATCTCCACACGCTGTCGTGGCGCAGCGAGACTAATCCGCTGCCCACCGAGAATCAGCCGCGCGCTGTGTTCGAGCGCATGTTCGGCGACAGCGACACCACGGACCCGGCTGAGCGGCGCGACCGCATCCAGAAAAACCGGAGCTTGCTCGACTCCGTTACCGAGGCGGCTTCGTCAATGATGGCTGGCCTCGGCGCGCGCGATCGCGGCAAGCTCTCGGAGTTCCTCGACGCCATCCGCGATATCGAGCGTCGCATCCAAACCGCAGAAGCGGAGACCGGGCGCGAGTTGCCGCAGTTTGACCGTCCCGCGGGCATTCCGGCCAGCTTCGACAATCACGCCAAGCTGATGTTCGATCTTCAGGTGCTTGCGCTCCAGACCGATCTCACACGCGTGATCACATTCATGATGGGACGCGAGCAGGCCGACCGCACGTATCGCGAGATCGGCATCGCCGACGCGCATCATCCGCTGACGCATCACCAGAACGATCCCGAGAAGATCGCCAAGGTCGTGCGCATCAACACATTCCACGCGCAGCAGTTCGCGTATTATCTTGACAAGCTGCGCGCAACGCGCGACGGCGACGGATCGCTTCTAGACCACTCGATGATTTTGTACGGTGGGTGCATCTCGGACGGCAACAAGCATCTGCATCAGAATATTCCTCTGATGCTGGCCGGCGGCGCGGGTGTAAAGTTGCGCGGCGGCAGGCATCTGAAATTTCCGGCGGGCACTCCGGCGACCAATCTGTTCCTGACTATGCTCGACAAATTGAATGTCCCGCTCGACCGTTTCGGCGACAGCACCGGAAGACTGAACATTTGATGCCACCGGGATGCAACCGAGGGCTCCAAGGCTCAAGAAATAATCGGATAATTTAAGGAAATTGGATTTTCTGGTCAGGTTGGATTCATTGCGCGGAAGAGTCATTCAACGGCGAGCCGCAAACTTTTTCAGAACCGCAAAAACCGTGAAAGTGTGCAATTTGGTCAGGACCGCAAGAACCGCAAATTTGTCGAGATGTTTGGAGTACAGGAGTTGGCGAAAATGAGACTCAATTGGGAACCCCACCTCAAAAACATTGGGCAGTTCACGACCTCACTATTGGCCTACATTTTTACCATGCTAATGGCCGTGTCGGCCTCCGCCGCACCAGTGGGCGATCAGGCGCTGGCCGACTTCATTGAGCACGGCGACCGCGAGGCGGCCATGACCCTGGTGCGCGCGAGGGCCGACGTCAACGCGACCCAGGCCGATGGTTCGACGGCCCTCGCCTGGGCCGCGCATCACGATGATCTGGAGTTGGCGAACCTGCTCATCGCGGCGGGAGCGAAGGTGAATGCGGCCAATGAATACGGCATCACGCCGCTGTCGCTGGCCTGTGTCAACGGCAGCGCGGCGATGGTGGAGAAGCTGCTTGCAGCCGGGGCCGATCCCAACACCGTGCAGCTTCGCAGCGGCGAGACCCCACTGATGACGGCCGCGCGCACGGGCAATGTGCTGGTAGTCCGCATGCTATTGTCCAAAGGCGCGCAAGTGAACGCGCGCGAGTCACGGCGCGGCCAGAACGCGCTGATGTGGGCGGCATCGCGCAGCCACGCCGATGTGGTGATGGCGCTGCTGGAGCGCGGCGCGGACGCCAGGGCGGCGTCGCAGAATGGATTCACCGCGCTCATGTTCGCAACGCGCAATGGTCATCTGGATATCGCTCGCATGTTGGTCAGCACCGGCGCAGGCCTGAATGATAGGAGTCCTGAGGACGGCACCGCGCTGGTCGTTGCCGCTGCGGGAGGACATGAAGATCTTGCGCTGTTCCTGCTGGAGAAGGGCGCGGATCCGAATCTTACCGATGCCTATGGAATCACGCCGCTGCATTTCGCGGCACAGAAGGGCATCGCGGATTTGAGCGCCGTCGAGTACACCAACTCCGTGCGACCTCCGCGCAATTTGCCGCGGCTGGCCAAAGCGCTGCTTACCAGGGGCGCGAATCCCAACGCCGCGATTAGCAAGGACTACGCCTCTAATACACGCTCGCCCTATCGGCACACCGCGCCGATGAGTCTGACTGGAGCCACGCCATACTTCCTGGCGGCTGCGGCTGGCGATGTTGAGTTGATGCGGCTGCTGGCCGCCTCGGGCGCGAATACCAGGATGAAGGTGAAGGGCGACACGACGGTGCTAATGGTTGCCGCTGGTTCAGGTCGCGTGCAGGATTTCCTGGCGGGCGAAGAGACGCAGCATCTGGAAGCGATGAAGCTTGCGTTGCAACATGGCGCGGAGGTAAATCTGGCGAACGCCAAGGGTCAGACGGCGGTGATGGCCGCGGCTTCCGCAGGTGCGAATTCATTGGTGCGATTGCTGGCGGCGGAGGGCGCTGACCTGAATGCGCGTGATCGCATCGGCATGACTCCGTGGACCATCGCGCTGGCAATGAGTCCATTGGCCAACTATGCCGGCGAACTGCGCCTGCACCAGGAGACCGCCGAGTTGTTAGTGGAGTTGGGCGCGAGGATGATGACGCGGGAAGAGTTTGACGCTACGGTGGAGAAGGAGCGGTATTGACTGGGGAGCGCGGACAAAAGCAGATTCCTCGCTACGCTCGGAATGACAAAAGCGAAAATACCTCCGCACTCTGCTACGGCTTCGCAGAGTGGGGATCGTCAAGCGGAATGATGGGCCAGTCCGCGCGACAACCGTCGGGCTGTCCAGCGATGCGCCGCTCGTCGACGTTGCGCTCCATTTTATTTGCGCCGGCCTTGGGCGGATGATAGCGCAGCCGCTCGACGGGACGTCCTCCGGCGAGATGTTCGTCGACGATCGCCGCTACATCCTCCACCTTCAAGTGTGAATACCAGACGCCTTCGGGATACACCACTGCGGTAGGGCCGTGGCCGCATTGATCAAGGCAGCCGCTCTTGTTGACGCGCACTGTTCCCTTCAACCCTGCCTTCGCCACCAGGTCCTTCATCTGCTTGTGGACATCACCGGAGTTGCCATCGAGTTGCGGGCAATAATCTCCCGACGTGCAAACAAAGACATGCTTCTCAAATGGATTGGTGCGATCGCTCACGGCTACGTTCTCCTCTGCGTACTCTCAATCAGTAAGTTGAATTGCCTTTGATGGACACATCTTGGCAGCCATCTCGGCCAGCTTCAATTGCTCGGGCGTTAATTCGCCCTCCACTATCGGCACGGCTACGTTCCGATCATTCATGCGAAATAACGTAGGGGCAATGCGAAGGCATTTCACGTAACCATCGCAGGCGATAGCATCCACAATAACTTTCATTGCTAGTCTCCCAAAATGATTTCCGGGCCCGCGCCAGCGAATCTCCATTGGACTGTGGTGGCTCGCGGGGCTGACGCCAGCCAGCGGGAAGTATAACATGCGCGATTGGTTTCCGTGGTGAACCGGAGCGCGGGAAGCTATACTATTTAATGCGGTCACGGTCTTGGGCGGAGTTTGTATTCTGCCGCCCGCAATGGCTCGCAAATTGCTTGCACAACCTGCCCGGAAAGGTACTTCACATGAACTGTAGTGACATATTGGCGTCCTTGCCACGGGGCCTTCGTTTATTCGCGGGGTTACTGCTGGTCGGCGGAGTGCTGTTTACTCATGACGGACGAGCGCAACAGATTGGTGGCTCACTGCATGGTGAAGTTGCGGACTCCGCGGGAGCGCCAGTCGCCGGGGCCACCGTCACGGCAAAGTCTGCGACAGGAGGCGCTGCGCGAACAGTGCAGACTGGCGCGCAGGGTCAGTACACTCTGCCGGAGCTGGCCGCTGGAAGCCATTCGGTTGAAGTGACGGCGAACGGATTTGCGAAGCAGACGGTGGAGAGCATCGCGGTCAATGGAGCGGCCACGCAGAACTTCAAGCTGGATCGTGCATCGTCGTCCAGTTCCTCGCGCATCAGTGAAGTGCAGTTGGTGGGCTTGCCCTTGAATGGGCGCAGCTACAGCCAACTGGCCACACTGCAGGAAGGGGTGTCGGACACTTCGGCGGCGGATTCTTCGCGCGGCATCGGCGGCAGCAGTCTTACTGTTTCCGGCGGGCGACCCACATCCAACAATTTTTTACTCGACGGCACCAGTGTGATGAATACTGATAACGGCGTGCCCACCAGCGCGAGCGGCGCGCAACTTGGCTCCGAGGCGGTTCTGCAAGTGATCGTGCAGAGTACGAATGTAACCGCTGAGAACGGGCGCGGCAGCGGCGGGACGCTGAACTCGATCACCAAATCGGGGTCCAATGATATTCATGGAACGCTATTCGAGTATTTCCGCAACAGCAAGATGGACGCCAAGAATTTCTTTGATCAAGGCGTTGATCCGCCGCCGTTCAAGCGCAATCAATTTGGATTCATGTTGAGCGGGCCGGTGCGCAAGGATCGCACGTTCTTCATGGGCGCAATGGAGTCGATGAGCGACCGGCTGACGAAAACAGAAATCAGCAATCTGCCGAGCACGGAGGCTCGGCTGGGGATCATTCGTGACTGTGATGGCCGTGAGTTGCGTCGCGTGGCGGTGAATCCGAAGATGCAACCCTATCTGGATCTCTATCCGCTTCCGAACTTGCGTTGCAAAGGGCCTGGCATCAGCACGAGCGCCGCACCGCTATTCCTTCCCACGAACGACACGTTCTTTACCGCGCGCGTGGACCATAAGATATCGGATCACGACAGCTTCTTCGCGCGCTACACTTTTGACGATGCTTCCAGTGTTTCCGGCCAGGAACTTTTTCTATTTCGCAGCCACAACTCGAGCCGCCAGCAGTACCTGACGCTGGTTGAGACGCATTTTTTCACACTGAGCACGATCAACTCGTTTCGCGCCAGCTTCACCCGGCCCGTGGAGCTGGTCAACTCGCTTTACGATCCAATTCCGCGCAACCTCTTCTTCGTGCCGACTGCGCGAGACTTCGGTCAGATCTCCGTGCCTGGCTTGAACTCTTTCGGGCCGACGTTCACCACTCCGGATGGACATTTCATGACGACGTTCCAATTCGCCGATGACTTGGTCCTGCAGCGCGGCGCACATGGCATCAAGATGGGCGTGGACATTCATCGCAACCTTTGGAACATCTTCAACTCCAACAGCAAGGGCGGCGTCTGGACTTTCAACGATCTGGATAATTTTCTGCAGGCGGGTCTGGTAGGCACCGCGATTCAGGTGGCGCTGCCCATCTCGGATAATCACAAGGGATTTCGCCAGACGCTGGCGGGATTCTACGTACAAGACGCCTACAGAGCGACGGAGCGGCTGCGCCTGGATATGGGGTTGCGCTACGAAATCGCAACGGTCATCAAGGATTCCTACGGTCGTACTTCGTTCATACCCGACTGGCTGCATGACACTGTGCTGCAAACGGGTCCGATGCTGGGCAGTAACCCTTCGCTGAAGAACTTCGCGCCGCGCATTGGATTCAGTTGGTCGCCAGAAAGAGATACATCAATGGTGGTTGCCGGTGGCTTCGGAATCTACCACGATCAATTCCTCGAGTACGCGGTGGACTCGCAGAAGAACTCGGCGCCATTTAATCGCCGCGTCATCAATCAGAACTTCAACGCTTCCGAGGTGTTTCCAAATGCGCTGGCCGCCGCGGCGCTGGTTACCAATGCCACGCCGTTCGGCGTTGCCGTTCTCGATTATCCTCACATCTCCACGCCCACCGTGATGCGCTATAACCTAACGGTGCAGCAGTCGCTCTCCGGTGGAGTGAATCTTCGGGTGGGTTACGTGGGCATGCGCGGCAATCACCTGTTCCGGGGATACGAAGCGAATCTCTATCCGCAAGCGGTGATTCAGGCCAATGGAGAACTCTGCCTGCCGGGCAATGCAGCGACGGTCCGGCCACAGGATGTGAATCCAACTTGTCCGGCGGTCGCGGCGGCGCAGGCCGGGCCGCTCAATCCCGCATTCGCGTCGCTGGGGTTGAACTCCACCGATGCGCAGGCATTCTACAATGCATTGCAGCTCGCCGCCGGACTCTCCCGAAAGCGCGGGTCCATTCAGGGAAATTATACGTTCAGCAAGTCGGTGGACGATTCGTCGCAACCATCGAGCGGCAGCACGACTGATTACTCGCGGCAGTATCCGCATATGCGCACGGTGGACCGCGGGCCGTCCGAGTTCGATATCCGTCATCGTCTTTCTTTCAATTACTTTTACACGCTGCCTACGGGGTTGAGCCAATGGTTAGTGAAATCCAACCTGCTGAGTCCGCTGCTGGATGGCTGGCGGGTTGGCGGTGTCGTCTCCTTCCGCACGGGAACCGCATTCCATCCACTGTCGAATGTCCGACGGCCTGGGTATCTGTTTTCTCCAAACCGTCCTAGCCTGGGGGCTGGCGCGGATAACAATCCCACCAGCGGAGTGTCTCTCGGTTGCCTTGGAATTCCTGCCGGTGAGGCGCTGGGCGGGCCGGACCGTTACTTCGACCCGTGCGCATTTGTCGCCGCTGCGCCTGGACGCATAGGGGATGCTGGGCGCAATACCATTGCCGGGCCGAGTGTCTTCACCATGGACTTGTCGTTGCAGAATGATTTTGCGCTGACGGGCGATAAGAAGCTACAGTTCCGGGCGGAGATGTTCAATCTTCCCAATCATCCGAACTTCGGCATACCACCGCGCGCTGGGCAAATTGCTTTCTCCGGCGCGGCGGGCAATCCGAATCCAACCGCGGGGCAGATCGTGAATACGATCACCACCTCGCGGCAGTTGCAGTTCGCGTTGCGCCTGACGTTCTAGGATTTAACAGAGCCGCGATCGTGAGGGAGCGGGGGTTGGTTGTGAGTTGGTCGCCGTGCTCTCGGGCGAAACCCAACCCCCGCTCCTTCACGGTCGCGGCTCTGTCACGCTTCCAGAACTCCGACGACGGCTCCGAGCAGGCAGGTGGAAAGCGTTCCGGAGACGATCGACTTCAGGCCCAGCGAGACGACATCGTTGCGGCGCGCCGGAGCCATGGTGGCCAGGCCGCCGATCATGATGCCGAGGCTGCCGAAGTTGGCGAATCCGCACATCGCATAGAGCATGATCATGCGCGAGCGCGGGGAGAGCGCCTCGGCGGGCAGCGCGGCCATCTGCAGGTAGGCGATAAATTCATTCAGGATTGTCTTCACGCCCATCAGGCTGCCGGCGGTGGCGGTCTCGGCCCACGGCACACCCATCAACCAGCAAACCGGCGCCATCAACACTCCCAACATGCGCTGCAAGGTGATTGGCGCTCCCGCGACATCAGGCAGCGCGTTGAGCATCAGGTTTGCCAGATGGACCAGCGCGACGAGCACGATAAGCATCGCGACTATATTGAGAAGAAGCTCCAGGCCGGCGGTGGTTCCCTTGGCCACGGCATCCATGCTGCTGGATGCCACGGGCGCATCCGGTTCCAGTTCTTTGTCTTCAAGCTTAGACTCGTCGTTGGTCGTCCGTTGAATTTCCGGGACCATTTCCGGAACCATGATGAGGGATATCAAGATCGCCGCCGGCGCGCCCATCACCGAGGCGATGATGAAGTGGCTGGTGGCGCCGGGAATCACCGAGCCAAGGATAGTGGCATAGAGCACCAGCATGGTGCCCGCGATGCCGGCCATGCCGCCGGTCATCACGATAAACAGTTCGCTGCGCGTGAGCCGGTTGAGATAGGGGCGAATGAATAGTGGCGCTTCGACCATTCCGACAAAGATGTTTGCGGCGGTCGAGAGCCCAACCGCGCCGCCCACGCCCAGCGTTTTTCTTAGCAGATGCGCCAGCAGGCGAATGACAGGCGGAAGAATTTTCCAGTAGTAGAGCAACGTTGTTAGAACGCTCATCACCAGTACGATGGGCAGCGCCTGGAAAGCCAGCACGAACTCCGCGCCCGGCGTCTTCGGATCAAACGGCAATGGTCCGCCGCCGAGGTATCCGAAGACTATGCTGGTTCCGGCGCGAGTGGCTTCCGACAGACCATCCACAAGTTTGTTGGCGTGTGTAAAGATGGCGCGGATGGGAGGAATCTTCAGCAATGCCCCAGCCAGCAGGAAGGTGACGCCGAGCCCCACGCCCGCCTGCTTCCAGCGAACCGCCGGGCGATTCTCGCTCATCACCCAGGCGATGCCGAGCAGCGCGACAACTCCCAGGACGGATTGCAGTTGCGCAGAAATCATTTCGCCAGCGGGTCCGGGCGCAACTGGAACTTCACGACCTTACTGGTGGTTCCTTTGCCGCCTTCCACGTGGAACGGAGTGCGCGTCGCGTAGGTGGACCACAGGCCGCGGCCTTTCCATCCCGCGTTGGGGTCGTCGATGCGTCCGTCGAGGCCCTTGGCATAGAAGCCCATGGGGTAGGGAACGCGCAGCGTGGTGAATTTGCCGGTCGCCGGGTCCAGCGCCAGCAGCGCGTCGGAGAGATTGCCGGTGGCGATCGGCGTATTCTTACCGAGACCGAAGATGTCATGCCAATCCACCCAGCTAAAGTAGCTCGACTCGGCGCTGCCGTAATCCTTGGCGCTGCGCAGCGGCGGACCAGGGAAGGGATAGAGCGTCCAGCCTTCCGGGCAATGTTGGCCGGTGGCCGTGGGGCCATTTAATGGGCCTTTGCATTTGCGACGGTCGAAGCTGGCGAAGTGTCCGCTGGCCAGCGGTGCCCATACGACGTTGTTGCGATCCACGTCCATGCCGCGTGGCGCAAAACCTTGTCCCTTGACTGCCGGGTTGTCATAGGGCAGTTCGAAGATTTCAGCCAGCGCGGTGGAAGGCGGATTCGCGCCGGGGTTGAGACGGACAATCGAACCGGGGAAGCCAAGCGAAGAGGCCCAGACGGAGCCGTCCGGGGCGGGCATCACGCCATAGAATCCCGCGCTGATGCGTTTGTCCTTCGAGGAATCAACCGCTTGATCGGGCTCCACCCAGGCATCCTGCTTGCCGTTGCCGTTGATGTCCAGAATGAGCGGAGTCCAGCCCTGGGACTTTTGCTCGTCGCCGGTCTCGTCCAGCATCTTGGTGTTCAGCCATCCCACCACCTGGCCGCCGCCGCTGGTCCACAGAGTGTGATTGGCGTCTTCCGCGAAGAACAGATGATGCGTGCTGTAGCAGGTTTGCACCAGCGTCCAACGTCGGCCCTTGGGGTTGTACATGGCGATGTGGCGGCTGCTCGACTCGACGGGAAAAAGTTTCGCCGATGGATGGTCTGATCCCTTTTTACAAAACTCGGGATTGTCATTGGGGCTTACCTTGGAGGTCAGCCACACGCGGCCTTCCTGATCGATCATGGGGTTGTGCGCGTTCACTTTGCTGTCCCAGATGGGCTCTTCATCCCAATAAACCGATGATTGAAAGCCCGTGCGCGGCGAGGCGTAGGGCGTCTCAAGATCGCGCAGCGGAATCTTGATCTGCGTCGCGGTATTCTTGACGGGATCGAGCACGCTCATGAAGTCCGAGCTGAACTCCGTAACGCCGTAGACAGGGCCATTGGCGTTGACGGTGGGATTGCGCTTGTCCGTGGTCACTTCGTCGTGGAAATACTCCTTGGACTTGGCCCAATCCCAGACGGAGACCACGATGTTGCGTTCCTTACCTTGCGGACGTTGCGGCACGGGCGGAAGTTCTCCGGCGGCGATGCGATCCGTCCAATCTGCAAACAGCGAGGCGGCGCGCGGACCCATGCCGTTCAAATTGTTGCCCATATTGCTGCCGGCTTGACCGGAGAGAATACGGCGTTCCCACGCCTTGGTGGAATTTTCAAGATTGCTGAACTCTTTGGGCACCTCACGGGTGGCCTGGTTGCCGAGCTGATGTCAGGTGACGCAGCCGTCCGTCTTAATCGACTTCAGCCACATTGCTTGATTCTTTATGTTTGGATGGATGCCGTTTCCGGTGGCGCCGGTGCCGGGGAAATCGCTCTTGGGCGGGACATCAAGCATCGAGTACCAGTAAATGGCGGGGTAATATTTGGCCGCCGCCTGCGGCGAAGGCGCAGGTTGCGCTGCGAGGTTCAGGATGTTTCCCGGGACGGTTTCCATCGGCGTGGAATCAACCAGGCCGTACCCACGAACCCAAATTTTATATTGCCCAGCCGGCAGGTCGGGAATCAGGTAGCGCCCCTGATCGTCCGTAACCACGGACTTGGAAAACTTGGTTGGCAGGTTGGTGGTTTCGGCAATCACCCATACGCCCGCCTCCGGTCCGCTGGATCCGATGACACGCCCGCCGATGTCGTCGCTGTCAACAGCCACGGCGGGGGCGGCTGGAGTTTGTGCCGCACTCCGTCCAGAGTAGAGCGGTGTCAGCAGAGCAAGCGCGAATCCAACTGCCAAACGGGCAATGGTACGGGATGATCGTTGCATAAAGGCCTCCAAATCGTGCTTCGATTAGAAATGGACGAGTCAGCCGCTATTCTACTGAATTTTTGGTCTTTGGCGGAGAAATTACTTGATCCCATGGGATTAGTGGATCTCCCAGGCATCTCTCGACCGGAGGTCCTTTCCGCTTGACACAACTCCGGGACGGGCAGTGAGACCTGTTGGATTGACACTGCCATGCGTCGCTGCGTACTCTCAAATCAGATGGAATAGTGTTATTGCAGGGAGCAAGTGAGGCTATGATCTCGGTTCAAAATGGGGTGCGGCGGAGCGCCAGAATTCCAATCAATAAGCCGGTCCAGGTGTCTGGAGTCAACGTGGAAGGGCGCGACTTCGCCGCGGATGCCTCCACGCTGCTGCTGAGTCAGCACGGTGCCATGATTGTCGTTAAGCAGGGCTTGGTTCCGGATCAAGAGGTGGGCCTATTCAACCCGGAGACGGCGCGCGAGGAAGATGCCCGCGTGGTGGCTATGCTCCGCGATGAACGGGGCAGCTACACCTATGGCGTCGAGTTCCTCGATCCGGAGGTGGATTTCTGGAACATTACATTCCCCGCCGTGGATTCATTTGCCACATCGTCGGCGGAGTCCCGGATGACTCATCAACCAGAACCAATTGCCAAGACCCCAATTTCTGAAACTAAAGTTCACCCGATGAAAGCTTTAACGGCGTTCGAACCGGGAGTTTTGAAGCCGCTGTTAATTGCTGAAATCCGGCCATCCAATTTGGTGTCCGTCCGGAAGTTGGAGATCAGGGATTACTCGATTCTTCTGAAATGTCCGTATGACAATCAGGATCAGTGGATCATCCTACGGGGCCGCAGCGAGCCACTAACGGAGATACTGGCAACACGGTGGTCGTTTGATTGCGCAGTGCATGGCGCGCTTCTGGAGTATCCAGTGATAGCAAACGAAGGCGCGGTCAAGCAGGCCGCCTCCGCCAAAGACAGCAACCTTGGTTTCGCCGAGATGGAAGGATTCTACGCCAAAGGCCGTGTCGGGAATGCATCGCGAGTGCAGACTCGTTTCCCGGAAGCGCGACGAGTGTGGGTGCGTGGCGTCGATGCACTGGGCAATCCTTTTATGCAGTCCACTCTGTCAATCAATATCAGCAGAAATGGAGCACGCCTGCAGGGGCTCGGATTCCTGGCGGGAACCGGCATTGAATTGGAGTTGAAGCGGAACTGGAAAAAGGCTCTCTATCAGGTAGTTTGGATTGGCCATTCTGGATCTGGATTGGCGCAACAAGTCGGCATGGTCTGCCTGCAGCCGGAGAAGAATGTCTGGGGACTTACCTAGCCCGCTTACGAAATGGTTTGGCAGAGCCGCGACCATAGGGAGCGAACCCGTTCAATAATTACAAGTGGCCATTGAACGGTCCGGCTCCCTTACGGTCGCGGCTCTTTTTCTGTCAGGGCTATGGTGTGGTTGTTCCAACCTCGCGTGCTGCGGCTCAAATGGCAACTAATTAAGTATTTTCTTTTTCAAATAGTTAGCGGCTGCAAGTGGAGGTTTTACACTTAGATTTACCGCCGAGGTGAAAACCGACAACATGTTGTCCACCATGGTGGGCCGCGCCGCGGGTGGAGTTACCGCAGTGGGCTTGATCGAATCGTTCCGGTCCTTGGCCACAGGCCGCGCAGAAATGGGGATGGATGGGGGCCGCATAGCTGGGAGGGACAAGGGGGGCCTCTTGACTGGACTCTCTGCTACGGACTGGGCTGCTACGGACTTGGCCGCTGCGGGAATCGCAACGACCTCAACTGTGCCAGCCGCTAGGGCGTGCTGTATCCGGTCGGCAACATTCTTGGCGGTCTTGTATTGAACGTCGAGGACAAATCTCAACTGATTGACGGAGATGGGGGCATTCGGATCAGCAAGGATTCGCATGGCCTCAAACCATTCGGAAAGGGGCAGGTGGCTGTCGTGAAAGATGCTGCCCGTCGTAACCGAAAATTGGTATTTGCATTCTTTGTTCAAGCACTGGCAAATGTGCCGGACTTTGCCGGTTTTGCCCTTAGCCTGGAACCGCGAAACTTTCTTGTTCCCGCAGTTGGGACAAGTGATGCCATCGGGCCAGCGCAGACTCTCAAGGTAGGAGATGCACTGCTCTTCGTTCAGAAGTTTGGCGGTAACTGAAGGGTTTGGGAATGCCATCCTGCGTTTGTCCTCGCCTGCCGCTGAGGTGATTTCTTAAAACGTGATGTCCAAATCCTAGCACTGGCTGGGACGACGCGTCCAGTCTCTTGTGGCCTCCGCAGCGCAAGCAATCCGGCACATTCTGGAGAATCGGCGGCGGATCGGATATTGACACCAGCTATGGGCCTAAGAAAACAGTTCCTTTACCTTTTGCGAAAGTGTTTTTTCCGACTGATCGCCGTTGCCGATGGTCTCCTCAGCCAAACCTTCCAATAGCTTCTTCTGATCACGGGTAAGATTCGTGGGAGTAACGACGCGAACAAAAACAAAGTGATCGCCGCGGCCGTGCCCATTCACCTGGGGAATGCCTTTACTCTTTATCCGAAAGCGCGCTCCGGTCTGGGTTCCTTCCGGGATGTGCAAAGGCTCTTCGCCTTCCAAAGTTTTTACCCTAATGGTGGCTCCCAGCGCTGCCTGCGCAAAACCAATGGACACAGAGGAGATAACATGCTGCCCCTCGCGCTCGAACTCCGTGTGCTCCTTGACGTGGATCAGTACATAAAGGTCGCCAGTGGGGCCGCCGTTCATTCCTGCTTCGCCTTCGCCCGAGACCCGCAATGAATTTTCGTTATCCACGCCGGCGGGAATGCTAACGCTTATGGTGCGCTCGGTGGCAACTATTCCCTGTCCGGTGCAGGTCTTGCAAGGATCGGAAATCACCTGGCCCTGCCCCTGGCAGGCCGAGCAGGTATGCGCCATGATCAGCGGCCCGCGCTGTGTGCGGACCTGTCCCGCTCCACCGCAGCGTTGACAGGTCGTCGGCTTGGAGCCCGCGCGCGAACCAGATCCGGAACATTTTGGGCAAGTGTTATTGCGCGGAATCCTGATCTGCTTCTTCACCCCAAAAGCGGCTTCTTCAAAGGTGACGGACAGGTTGTATCGCAGGTCCGATCCGCGGCGCGAGCGTGAGCGCTGCCCGCCCCCGCGCCCTCCGCCAAACAGATCGCCGAGGCCGAACATGTCTCCGAAGATGTCGCTGAAATCGGTGAACTGTGTGGGATCAAACCCACCAGCAGCGCCTCCGAGGCCGGCGTGTCCAAACTGATCGTAACGGCTGCGCTTGCCGGGATCGCTGAGAACGCTGTATGCCTCCGAGGCCTCTTTGAACTTCTCTTCTGACGCAGTCTTGTTGTCCGGATTTTTGTCTGGGTGATGTTGGATGGCTAGTTTCCGGTAGGCCTTCTTGATCTCTTCTGGCGCCGCGATGCGGGACACACTTAGGACTTCGTAATAGTCTCGTTTCTCGCTGGCGTGGCCGCTTCGGTTGGACATAATGTTTTAGATAGGGTGTTGTAGCTGAGGCACTAATCGAGAATCAGAATTGTTTCATCGCCGGAATCATCGACACGGCCCTCGCCGGAGTTTCTCACCGCCCCGGATTTCGGATTATGCGCCACTCGGACGCGCGCCGCCCGCAGCAATCGTTGCTTGTACATGAAGCCCGGTTGCAACTCGTCGACAATCTGTTGATCCTCATAGGTCTCGGTTTCAACTGCGGCGACGGCCTCGTGGAGATTGGGATCGAAGAATTGATCCTTCGTTTCTATCGGCTCAATGCCCAGGCGCTGTAGCGTTGTCAGAAATTGTTGGTAAATGATCTCGATGCCCTTGCGATAATTCTCTCCCTCGCCTGGCGACTTAATAGCCATTCCGAAACCATCCAGAACAGGCAGCAGCGACTCGAGCGTGGCGAATAGACTGTACTGGAGAAACTCTTCCTTCTCCTTCGCCATCCTCTTACGGATATTGTCGAACTCGGCCACTTTGCGCAGCATCTGCTCAGTGGTCTGGCGATTATCCTCGCGTAGTTGGCGAATCGTTTCTTCGGCTACCGAGGCGCTGGAAGTCGCATCTCCGGCGGCTGATTCCTGGTCGGCGCCGGTCTGGGCTTGTTCGGATTCCTGATTTTCCAAGTTGTCGTTCATGGGTTTCCTTTAAGAGTTCTAGTTGGCAGCCTGCTCGCGGAAAAGCCTGCCGATAAATCCTATCGCACGAATGGCCCGGTCGTAGGGCATGCGTGTGGGACCAAGAATCGCCATGCGCCCCGACGTGCCGCCGGGCCAGGGGAACAGACTGCCAATCAGCGCGAAGTTCCGCATCTGCGGCGCGGCGCCAGGCAGGCCAATGATCACTTGCAATGGGGACTCCCCGGCAGTCAATCCGCTGGCGATACATTCATTCAGCAGCCGCACCAAATTTTCTTTTTCTTCAAGCGCGTGAATCAGCTCACGCAACCGCGACGGGTCGGCCAGCTCCGGTCGTCCGATCAGGTTGGACGCGCCTTCAAGAAAAACATCCGCGAGAGACGTTTCCGCCAACATTCCCCGATTGTTCAACTGACGTAGCGCCAGGACCAGCCCGTCCACAGTGTGGCGCTCTGCCGTCAGGAGCTCGTGCAATTTCTCGCGAATCCTTTCCAGCTCCCAACCCTGGAAATTGGCGTTGAGATACTCGGCGGCCGCAGCCAGTTCAGACTGCGCAATCTGAAAATCAACTCGGATCATGCGGTGCAATACCGGTATGCCGGGAGAAACCAGGATGACCAAGATGCGCCGCTCGCCGAGGCTGGTGAAGTGAATATGCTCCATGACGGCCTTGCCGGCGGGCTGCCGCACGACCACGCCGAGATTGTTCGAGACGAGCGAGAGAACCCGTGAGGTCTTCTCAAAAAGTTCCTCGTCCGAATTCTCCCCCCCGCCGCCGAGATGAGCGCCGAGGTTGGCCATGATCAAATCCTCGTCGGGCTTGGCGGGCGGCTCGCTCGAATCGAATTGGCCGGCGTAGTAACGGTAAGCTTTTTCGGTGGGGATGCGTCCGGCAGAGGTGTGCGGCTGCTCCAGCCAGCCTTCTTCTTCGAGGTCCAGCATGATGCTGCGAATGCTGGCCGACGAGATGCTGTCTGGCCACTGACGCGAAATGGTGCGCGAACCAACCGGCTCGCCGGTATCAATGTGCTTTCGCACCACCGCTAGCAGCGTGCCCCGCGTTCTGCCTGCAAGTGTTTCCATCAATCTCCGCAACCTAATGAATACAAGTAGCTTTCGAAGATACGGCCAAGCTGGAAAATCAAGCCTAACAACAATCTTAGTGGCTACTCCGCAGCAGTGTCAAGTTCACCAGCCACACACGCGACTCACTCTTGGCTATGGTCAGGAGCGTGGCGTGGATTTGGTTTTGGCGCGGACTTTCAGCGGCGGATGGCGATGCCAAGTGGCCTCCCGGCGCAGAGACGCTTTGTGCTTGTTCACTTGCCGCAGTAAATCCTTGAAGCACTCCTGCAGGGCCGACAAGATTGAGTCGTCAGTCTCCTTGGCGTGCAGCACTGCGGAGGGAAGGGAGAGATTTAGCGAGCAAGTGGGGATATCTTTCGCCGAATTGTATTCGAGCACGCCGTGCAGATGGACCAGGTCGGGCTCAAAGTGCTTCAAGTATTTATTCAGCTTCTCCGTATTGAGCGCGATGGTCTTGTCGATCTGCGCTGTTCGGACTACGTGGTGATACGCAAAATGTACTTGCATCAAAGCTCCTCTATGTAGTGCAGGGTAGTGTCAGGATAGTGTCAGGATGAAAATTGATTCTATGGAAATGCTGCGCAGCCACGGGCTACACAACTCCGCAATAATCCACCGCGACCGCCTGAAGATTTTGCGCGGAAAATTACGATGAATTAACTTGCGTCCGGCGGGGCAGCTAATCCCCTGATAGCGGAACCAAAGTTTCGGCTGGCGGCGCGCCAGCCAGCGCTTCGTCGGCGGCCAGATCACCATGTGCGATCTGGGAAATGTTCATCGAGCAGAATTTTGGTCCGCACATTGAGCAGAAGTGGGCCGACTTATAGCCTTCCTGCGGCAGCGACTCGTCATGCATGGCGCGTGCGACGGCCGGGTCGAGCGAAAGCTCGAACTGCTTATTCCAGTCGAAGGCGTAGCGTGCGCGGGAGAGCGCGTCGTCGCGGTCGCGTGCGCCGGGCCGATGGCGGGCCACGTCGGCGGCGTGCGCGGCGATCTTGTAGGCGATGATACCCTGATGGACATCCTCGCGGTTCGGCAGGCCGAGGTGCTCCTTGGGTGTTACGTAGCAGAGCATGGACGCGCCGTGCCAGCCAATCATGGCCGCGC
This sequence comes from Acidobacteriota bacterium, assembly GCA_009691245.1. NCBI lineage: Bacteria > Pseudomonadati > Acidobacteriota > Acidobacteriota bacterium. The sequence goes on from SHUM01000031.1 coordinate 27,573, forward strand.
CAATGGCTGAAGTGATGTGGTCATAACCCGGCGCGATATCGGTAACCAGCGGACCCAGCGTATAGAACGGGGCTTCATGGCACAATGCGTTTTCTTTCTCCACCTGCAATTGAATTTGGTCCAGCGGAATGTGGCCGGGGCCCTCCACCATTACCTGACAATCATATTCCCAGGCGCGCTTGGTCAGGTCGCCGAGGATTTTCAGCTCGGCAAACTGCGCGGCGTCGCTGGCGTCGGCGAGGCACCCGGGGCGCAGGCTATCACCGAGCGAAAATGTTACGTCGTGCTTCTGGAAAATTTTGCAGAGGTCATCGTAATGCTCGAACAGGAAATTCTCTTTCTTGTGGTGCGTCATCCACTGCGCCAGAATCGAGCCGCCGCGGCTGACGATGCCGGTGATGCGACCGGTGGTGAGCGGAATGAACTCGCGCAGAATTCCGGCGTGGATGGTCATGTAATCGACGCCCTGCTCAGCCTGCTCTTCGATCACCTCCAGCAGCAGCGCCGCCGTCAGATCGTACACACTGCGCACCCGCGTTAGCGCCTCGTAGATGGGCACGGTGCCGATGGGCACGGGCGACTGCGCCAGAATGGCTTTGCGGATGCCGGGGATGTCGCCGCCGGTCGATAGGTCCATGACGGTATCGGCACCGTAGTGAACGGAGACGTGCAGCTTCTCCAGTTCATCCTCCACGTGCGAGATGACCGCCGAGTTCCCGATGTTGGCATTGATCTTACACTTCGAGGCAACGCCGATGCACATGGGCTCCAGATTTTCATGATGGATATTGGCGGGAATGATCATGCGGCCGCGCGCGATCTCCTGCCGGATGAGCTCGGCATCCACGCACTCGCGTTCCGCAACGTAACGCATCTCTTCGGTAATGATGCCCTGACGGGCATAGCGGAGTTGCGTCGGCGAAGCGTCGCCAGCCCTTTTTTTCAACCATTCGCTGCGCATAGTCGTCTCCTTAATATTGCCGGGCAGTTCAACGCAATCAGAGAATGCCGTTTATTGATTCGTGCGGCGCTGCCGCGCGTGGATCAGTTTGTCGTCGAGAGGCTTACGGCTGGCGAATCCCTCGTCGGTATAGTGCCAGTGCCGGATGCCGTGCTCACCCATCTTCCAGCAAAGATAGGCATCCCGACCGCCGATCAGGGTAGGGAAGTCGATCAAGCCGATGTCGAGATCTTTAATGAGTACTCCGTACTCCTGTACAACTTCGATATGCTCGCGCAACCGTTCGAGCGCGTTCTCCTTGCGCTTTTTTATCGCCAGCGCTTCGGGTAAATCCACCCGAACACCGCCCATGCGAACAATGCGCTCGATCAACTTCGCCTGCTCGCGGCCCGCTTCATCCAGGAGCTGCTTGCAATCGATGGCAGCTTGCAGCAGCCCTGCGATCTCGGGCAACAATTCTTCAGCTTGGCGCAAATCAAAATGGTTCTCCGGCATGATTTCTTCACCGTCTCCAGAGCAGATTTTCCTGTGGGGCTCGACCAGCGCGAATAGGAGAAGCGTCAGCCTTACCTAGGATCATACTATCATCATAAAGGCGGACAGTGAGGGTGTGGAATACAAACTGATTTGCAACCGCGTGTCCTCACTGCCCCCCCCCAATGGAAGAGATCAAGGAATCGCTGCTATGTCCGAAATTGTCGCAGAAGAAATATCGCGCGAGCATTCGGGAAAAAATGTTCTGTTGCGGCTGGCCTACGATGGCACGGACTTCTCCGGCTGGCAGATTCAGCTGGGGTTGCCCTCCATCCAAGGTCAATTGACCGAAGCCTTTCAGAAGATAACAGGCGAGCTGGTCCAAGTCCGCGGCTCAGGGCGTACCGACGCGGGGGTGCATGCGCTGGGGCAGGCGGCCAGCGTCCGGCTGCAATCGCCGATTCCGGCTGCGAACCTGGTTCGCGCGTTGAACCATCATCTGCCGGGGAGCATTCGAGTCCTGTCGTCCGTGGAGGTTGCCAATGATTTCCACGCGCAGCTCGACGCTGTCGCCAAGACCTATCGCTATCGCATCTACCGCGCGTCGGTCTGCTCGCCGTGGCTGGTGCGCTTCGTTGACCCCTATCCTTATCCACTCGACGAGAAGTTGATGATCGAGGCCGCTGGGCATTTCGCGGGCACGCACGATTTCCGTTCTCTCGCCTCGGTGGACAAGAGCGGCCTGCGGCCCAACAGGACTTTTGTCCGCACTATTTTTGAATCCCGCATGGAGCGGCTCGGCGAAGAGCTGGTCTACACGGTTCGCGGGAGCGGTTTCCTCACACACATGGTGCGCAATATTGTTGGCCTGCTGATTGAGATGGGCCACCATCGTCGCCAGGTGCATGAGATCGCTGAAATTATCGCCGCACGCGACCGCCGCCGCGCCGGCCCCACGGCCCCAGCGCGAGGCTTGCATCTGGTGCATGTCGAATACCGTGATGAGATCGGCGAATTTCGGCTAAAATAATATTTCGTTGATTATAAGCATGCATTGCCTTGCTACCAGAACCGAGCGGCAGGCAGCACATAGAGCGGGAAGGATTCCACAGCATGTCAGACACACCCACACCCACGCCAGCGCCGGTAGCCGCAGTCAGCCCGGAGCAAAAAGTAAAGACGCGTCTGCCCCATCAGCGGGCATGTAATGAAAAGGATGAAAAGGGCAAACTGTGCGCAGGCCATCTGAAGCGATGGTATGACTTCGGCGACAACGTCAAACGGCAGCATGGGGAAAAGGCCGAAGTCTATCGCTGCGAATTCTGCAAGTCGATCTATCTCCCCGCGCCTGGCTACGATTCCCGGACCGGCACCTTGCAATTCTAGTCCGCCACTACTTTTTTTCGCGGAACCGCCGCAGAACTACTCAAACCATTGGACGTCATGCCATTCTCTTCCCATTCCGCCTCTCCATCCGCTGCGGTTGAGGGGCAGGATTTCATCGCCCCTTCCGTTCTGTTTCGCACAGCGGAATGGGCGGAGCTTAGCCGCGCCGTGGAAGCTCGACGGCATTGGATCGAGCAGCGACATCTGGAACTGACCGCGATTCCCGCGCCCACTTTCCATGAAGCGGCGAGAGCCAAGTGGATGGCGGAACAGTTTTGCAGCCTGGGCTTGAAGCAGACGCGGATCGACGAAGTCGGCAACGTGCTTGCCGACCGCCCCGGAAGTAATCGCAACCGTATTTGGGTAACGGCGCATCTGGATACGGTGTTTCCAGCCGACACCGCCATCCAGCCGAAACGCGATGGCTCGCGCATCCATGCTCCCGGCATCACCGATAACGGCGCTGGTTTGGCGGCATTATTGACCGTCGCCGCAGTAATGCAGGAATGCCCCCTCCGCACAGGCTGCGGGATTCGATTTGCCGCTAATGTGGGAGAAGAAGGCGAAGGCGACCTGCGCGGCGTGCGCCACTTGTTCGCCACTTCAGATGCGCGGCGCAACGCGGTGGGCGTGATTGTGCTCGACGGCGCGGGCGTGGAACACATTACCAGCGCGGGTCTTGGGAGCAGGCGGTTTCTGGTTGAGGTGCGCGGCATCGGTGGCCATAGCTGGAATGACTTTGGCCGGGCCAATCCAATTCATGCGCTGGCCGCTATCATTGCTCGCATCGAGCAGATGCCACTTTCCCTGGAACCACGCTCGACGATGAGTGTCGGTCTCATCGAAGGCGGCAGCACGGTGAACTCGATTCCACAATCGGCGTGGATGAAGGTGGACATTCGCTCCACCGACATGGTTCAGATTGAGCGACTGACCGCCGCACTGTATCAGGCTGTCAGCGAGGCTGCGGCGCAGGAGATGGACCGCGGCACGGGTGGCCTAGAGACTCGCCTGGTCCAGTTGGGGGAGCGCCCGGCGGCAGACGCTCAACGTCCCTCGCGGTTGGTGGAAACGTTTCAGCAAACGGACCGTGTGCTGGGCATCCAAAGCCAGTTGCATTGTTCCTCCACTGACGCGAATTGGCCGCTCTCACTCGGTATTGACGCGGTGTCCGTAGGTGGCGGCGGCTCCGGCGGTGGCGCGCACACACTGGAAGAGTGGTTTGATCCCAAGGGCCGCGAACTGGGCATCAAGCGCGTGCTGATCACGTTGCTTGCTCTCGCGGGCGCTCAGATTTTTAAGTAGATGCGCGGGACGGTTCACCCGGTTGACATCAATTGATGAGGAAGCATGACATGCCGTTAACACAGGATGAAGTCACGCGGCTTGCCGCGCAGTTCGAGGGACAGACTGCCGCGGATGTGCTGCGCTGGGCGCTCGAAAAGTTCCATCCGCGCCTTGCTCTCTCCAACAGCTTGCAGACCGAAGACATGGTGGTGCAGGACATCGCCTGGCGGATTGAGAAGGGGCTGAAGGTTTTTACGCTCGACACCGGACGCGTTCACCAGGAAACTTACGACATGATCGATCGCGTGCGCGATCAATACGGCATCCGCATGGATGTGTTGTTCCCCGATGCGACAGAAGTGCAGGGGATGGTGGACGCCAAGGGAATGAATCTGTTCTACGAATCGTTGGAGAATCGGCATGAGTGCTGCGGCATCCGCAAGGTGAAGCCGCTGGGGAAGAAGCTGGCCACGCTCGATGCCTGGATCACAGGTCTGCGTCGCGATCAATGGGCCTCGCGCGGCAATGTGCAGAAGATCGAGATCGACGCGGCCAACGGCGGGATCATCAAGCTGAATCCCATCGCCGATTGGACGCGGGAGATGCTGGATGAATACGTGGCCAAGAATCGTGTGCCGCGCCACGCTCTCTACTCGAAGGGCTTCACGAGTATCGGATGCCTGCCCTGCACGCGCGCAACCCAGCCGGGCGAGAATCCGCGCGCGGGCCGTTGGTGGTGGGAAGACGATGGCAAGAAGGAATGCGGCCTGCACGTAGCGGAGAAGTAGGGCCGGCAGAGGAGCGAAATCTGCTTTTGCACGGGTAGCCACGGTGAGTGATTTTCTCGCCGTGGGCCTTCCTACGGCAACCAAGCTCACGGCGAGAAAATCACTCACCGTGGCTACCTACCCAATTTCTTGGCGATGTCAGTGATGATCTGCTTGCCGTGGAAGCGTCCGTTTTCGATGAAGACTTCGTTGGTGTCGAGGCCGGCGATGATGACTCCAGCCAGATAAAGTCCCGGAATGTTGCTCTCTAATGTAGTTGGGTTGCAGTAGGGACGCATGCGCCGCGGCTCGATGGTGACGCCCATCTGCCGCAGGAACGTCGTGTCGGGCTGGTAGCCGATCAGCGCCAGTACAAAATCATTCTTGAGAGCCTGCATCCCGGTTGAGCCGGAGCCCGGCTTGGCATCAGCGTGAACCGGGGCGACGACAATCGAGTCCGGGCGAATCTCCACCACCTTGGTGTCGAACAGCGCTTTGATCTCCCCATTCTTGATGCGGTTCTCGATGTTCGGCTTAATCCAGTATTTAATTTTGTCGGAGAGCTGCGAACTGCGGTGGATCATGGTTACCCGCGCCCCGTGGCGATGCAACTCCAGCGCGGCGATGGCCGCCGAGTTGCGCGCGCCGATCACCGCGACATCACAGTTGTAGTAAGGGTGCGCCTCGCGGTAGTAGTGCGAAACCTTGGGCAGTTCCTCGCCGGGAACGCCGAGCAGATTGGGAATGTCGTAATAGCCCGTGGCCAGGATGATCTTGCGCGCTTCGTAGCGACCAACACTCGCATCCTGCCGCTGGGTCCGCACATGGAATTGCCCGTCCGCGCCGGATATCTCGGCGACCGCTTCATACTGATTGATCTGAATCTGATAGCGCTGCGCCGCGAGCCGGTAATACTTCAACGCCTCGATGCGCGTGGGCTTCTCGCGCAGGCTGACCATGGGCAGGTCGCCGATTTCCAGCAGGTCCGGCGTGGTGAAGAAAGTCATGTCGGTTGGATAGTTATAGAGCGAATTGACCACGCAACCCTTATCAATGACCAGCGCGCTGAGTCCGGCGCGCCCAGCCTCAATGGCACAGGCCAGTCCCGTCGGTCCCGCCCCCACCACGATGATGTCGTAACATTCCATAGCCCGCGAACCCCCCGCTCGCCTGACATGTTAGCGGTTAAAACGGAACACTGTAAAGGCGGCGCTTAAGTGGAGGAATCCCAAAAACACAACGGCGCTCCGGAGAGTTGCTCCGAAGCGCCGCTGTGGTTAATGGTTGGTCAGTGAACTACTGGACGTTGAATGTCACGATGTTGCTCACCGGGCCTTGCAGACCGTTGGCAGTGGACCGCGCGGTAACCGAGTAGCTGCCCACGGGATCCTTTGGCGACAGCTTGTAACTCGTGGACGCTATTCCGTTCGCGCCGGCGATTGCGGTTTTGGTAGTTGTGCCGTTCGGTTTGACGATGGTGAACACCACGGAGCTGCCGCCAATGGATGCTAAGGCCGACATCGGGACATTCGCGCGTTTGGCGAAGGGACCGCCGATGGGATTCATCGTCGTGGTGGGTGCAACGGGCGGAACTGTTACGTTGGCAGTGGCTGTTGCGGTCGCCGTGTTTGCCCCGCGAGTGCCGGTAGCGTTGACCGTGTTGCTGCCTGCCCCGGTGCCAGCCGGGATGGTCTTGGTCATGGTGGTGTTATTGGTGATGCCCGGAAGGATGTTGAGCGTGTTGGAACCAAAACTGGTGTTCCAACCCACGGGCAGCCCAGTGGTCAGCACAAAGTCGCTGGCTGTGCAGCCGGTCGAGTCATTGTTGGTAACGTTGACGGTGTAGTTCAGCGCTGCGCCCGCTACGCCGCTTAGGCTGGACGGAGTGATGCTCACCGTCGGATTGGCGGTTACGCAAGGTACTGCGCCATAGTTTACGGTAACATTCAGTGCGGACGACGGAGCCGCGCCGGTGAGGCTGTCCACGCTGAAGGTGAGGTTGGTGTAGGGATCGACGTAGAAGCCAGTGCCCGGCAGCTTGGCGGCATCGGAGAAGTTATTGCCAGTGCTGGGCGTGAAGTCGAGAAGATGAGTGAAGGTTCCCGTGGAAGCGTCGGAGTGATGGATCAGCGCGCCGCTGCGGACCTGTGCGCCCAGCGTCGAGTCGTAAAGGCCGATGGCCTGACGGAACTCCAGCCACATCCAGGCATTGTTGCCGGTGCCGCGACGAACTTTCAGCGCCTGCACGCCGGCGGTGATGTTCTCGAAGGGTTGAATGGAGAAGCTGCCGTTGGTCTCAACCGTTTGCACGTTGCTGCCGGCGAACCAGCCGATCTGCTCCTTGTGCGGCGCGGCATAGTGGCCCAGATTCCAGCTGCTCATGGAGGAGTGGCGATCACCGTATTCATTGTGCGTTCCCGCGACGCCGACCGGGCCGATTGGCTCGGGCAGGCCGGATGTGGCATTGGTAAAGTACCGGGTTGCCGCGTGGTGCAGCGTGAGATTGTGTCCGCCTTCATGGGTGGCCAGTTGCACGCCCTGATCGATGCTTTGCATGTATGCGGCAATGTTCCACGAAGTCGAAGCCTGAAAGCTGCCGTCGGCGGAGCTAAGTGTCGAGCAACCGAGCGTACCCAATCCACCCCAGCCGCAGTCGGAAGCCGCAAAGATGAGCATTACGCGTGTGTACTGTGTGAAGTTCACCTGCGAATCCGCGGCATTGATCGCTGCCTGGCGCAAGTTGTAATAATCAGTATTGCAGGAGTGCCAGGGAATGGTAACGGGACCGACCACAACGCCCGAGGCGCTGGCCTTGTTGTAAGATGCATCGCGCCAGTAGCCATCCACTGAGCGGCCGCCCGTCTGGAAGTAGATGTTGCTCAACATCGTTGGTGTTGCGCCAGCGGGCAGCAAGACCGGGTCTATGGCGGGGGTCGCGGGATTATCCAACATATTGATGAGGATGATCACCGTCTTCTGGTCGCCCAGAGTAGTGCAGTTTGCTCCGGCCACCGAGCCGGACACGTTGCCATCGGCGGCGGCAACTTCCGCGCCGGCGCGCACGCCAGCGACAGTCAGAATGTCGTTGCATTTGAACCAAGTCGGCTCATTATCCTTAAAGTGAAGTTTCACGATTTCGTTGTTGACCTTCATATTCAAGTCCACGCGATGCTTGGTCAGCGTCGCATCATCCAAGATGATGTAGTCTACCGGGCCGGTCCAGTTGCCGTGCGACTCGAACTGGGACGCTGAGGCCGGAAAGGTTTCAGTCATGGAGGCCAGCAGGGTGGAGTAGAAGGACAATTCAAGCGCGGCCATGGGGTCTTGCTGAATCAGCGACTGCAGCGCCGCGACGCGCTCGGCGATGACTGCAGAGGCTTGGCTGTGCAGCGAGTTGCCATTGCTGTTCTCAGCGGCATTGATCTGGCCGTGGAGGTGCAGCAGCTTGTTATTCAGTTGGCGTAGATGTGCCGCCTCGGAATTTCCCTGCGCACGCACCGTGCGGGGTGCGATCACCCCAACCGTGAGCAGCAGGACTGCGACGATAAGTGATTTCAAGCGATTCATGTGAATTCCTCTCCGTGTGGTATTGAATCTAAGCTCATTGACACATTCGGACTCAACCCTGTTGTCCTTATCTAGTGGAGCCACGTTGGTGCGCCCAAATTTACTGTTGTAAATTGAGCGGGCCATCGCGGCGTCCATGTTGGTCCTATGCGTCATGGGTCCATCATGGCGTGATTGCCCATACAGGCCAATCCATCGGAGGTCTCAATTTGGGGGGGGCTGTGGTACTAGAGTGATCACAGTGAGTAAGTGCCCACTAATCTCAACCCGCTGAAAAGAAATAAATTGTTGTATTGTGGATGAATTTTGGAACGTCTCAGACCGAGCGCGGCAAATCCGGGACTAATCGCAAAATACCAACACCCTCGACTTAAGTCGCGCGGATATTTTCTTCCAACCCGGCGCGGCTGACGTTGTAAAGTTGGAGTGGTAGCTCCTTTTAGGGAGTCAGGCATGGGTTCACGGGCTTTGCGAAAAATTCCACGCGTTGTAGAATGAGTTAGCGCGCCATGACAGGATCAAAGACACGTCACACTGCGGTGAAACAAAAGTCTGGAGCCGGACGGAGAACGAAGGGAACCGTGTCCCACAAGTTGCAATTGGTCCTGGATAGCGAATTGGACAACGTGGAGCGTGTTGAAAAGCTGGTGAATGACTTCGCGTTGAAGTGCGGATGCGGCACACAGCAATGTAGCGAAATTGAGCTGGCCGTGCGCGAGACCGTGATCAATGCCATCATTCATGGGAATCAGAAACGCCGCACCAAGAAAGTTCATGTAAAGGCGGAGTTGAATAATTCGGATCTGACCATTTCAGTTCGCGATGAAGGAAATGGATTCGATCCGGGTGCGGTTCCGGACCCGACCAAGCCGGAGAATCTTATGCGGGATTCCGGCCGCGGGATTCTGCTGATGCAGACTCTGATGGATCGCTTGTCCATTCGGCCCGTGCCCGGCAAAGGCACGGAAGTCCGCATGGTAAAAAAAATCGCAAGGAATATTGATCAACAGACAGGGGAGGAGCATAGCATGAGTTTGAAGCTTTCGAGTCGGCAAGTGGACGGCGTTACGGTTCTCGATTTTGAAGGGCGCATCATTCTCGGCGAGCCTACCGAGGCGATCCGCGACGCGTTGCAGGATCTGGTCAGTAAAGGCCAGAAGAAAATATTGCTCAATCTGGGAGAAGTCAGTTACATCGATAGCTCCGGGCTGGGCGCGCTGGTGCGCGGGTACTCCACGCTCGCCAGTCAGCAAGGGGCGCTTAAGCTGCTCAACCTGACCAAGAAGGTTGAGGACCTGCTGCAGGTTACCAAGCTCTATACCGTCTTTGAAATCTTTAACGACGAGAGCGCCGCTATAAAGAGCTTCCAGTAGACCTCACGCACCGCATAAGGCAAGGAAAACTGATGCTGCGTTTTTAGGCTATGCGGGCGGACTATCAGTCCGCCCGCTTGCCGCTCAGCCTCGCTGCGCTCTGTGTCTTGCCTCGGTCATTTATCGTCCTGAACCATTCCACCTCTTCCGCGCTGCGCAAATGGCCCGCACTGCGAGCATCGCCTGCTGGAGTCGCCGAGAGATTCGCCGATAAATTGGAAAAGATTTGTAATACTCAGAATGTGGACGCTCTTAGTGTGAACCCTCGAGGATAAATCGTGTGGCTTGGCTGAAACAACTGGGTCTATGGGTGCAGACTGTTCTTGTGCCGCTAGGAGGCTGGGGCCTGGGACCAGCGGCCTTTCTCGACTCTTCTTTCCTATCGCTGGCTGGCGGAGTAGACCTCTGGCTGGTTACGCTCGCCGTCGCCAATCCAGGCAGTACGCCTATCTACGTGCTGGCTGCCATGGCTGGCTCGGTCAGTGGCGCCACCGTGCTTAGTCTGACCATGCGCGCCGGTGGCCGCGCTCTGGTGGGCAAGCGGGTTTCCTCGGAGGGCATGCAGAAAGTCCGGGCACAGCTCGAAAAATACGGTGCGTGGGCTGTAATGGCTGCGGCCTTGATGCCACCGCCGGCTCCCTTTAAATTGTTCGTGGTGACTTCAGGACTTCTAAACCAGCCCATCGGGCGTTTTGTGCTGGGACTTATTGTGGGCCGCGCGATCCGCTATTCCCTGGTGGGCTTTTTGGCGGCTCATTACGGGCGCCAAGTATGGGATTGGATTCTTCGCTTGGGACCGTGGATGCTGGGCGTGGTGCTGCTCAGTGTGCTGGTGCTGGTGATGCAAAGATGGAAGGCAAACAAGACCCGTGAAATGTCCGCCTGATTTCCGCTATGAGCCCAGTGGTACTTCAATCTTGAAAACGGGAAGAACCAGATCGGGATTTACCGGCAGACGGCTTTCCAGAACCACCGCCGTGCCGGGATTCTTCGATTGAACGTCGCTCTCCACGGTGAGCAGCAGCCCGAAAATACGGAAGGGAACCTGCACGCTAGTCTTAATTCGCTTGCCGTTCAGTTGAACGGCCCCCAGATTCATGACCTTCTTATCCTGATCCACCGCCCACAGAACATACTGGCCTCCGGTCTTGCCGAGGTCTGCTGGCGCCGGCAATTGGTCCGCTGCAAGTTCCACCGTGGCCGCACCGTCGCGCCACTTCACTTTGACCAAGCCGCGTGCTGTCAGTGCGCGCTCCGAGCCGCCCACCACTACCTCCACGTCGCGCGCGTCCGGGTAGGCTACCGCCAGCAAGTTCCATGCGGTCGCGCTGCTGCGCTCGCCCCAGGCAGCGAATGGGGACAGCGCGAGAAACGCCAGAAGTGGCATCAGATAGTTGTAAGGCACCGAGAATTTTCCAGATCGCATTTTAATTGTTCCAAGCTCGAGGAGATTTTTCCGATTGTCCAGCCCGCCATCCACCAGCTAGCGGACTCGCGGCGCCAATCCGCGCGGCCACTTCACTGGCATAATTCAAGGTAAGCGAAAAGCGATGTGGTTGTCAGCAAGAATCAGAGGGGGAACGGAGTGATGAATCTGGTTGTATCAGGTTGTGCCAGGGAGCATCTAGTGGCTCAGTGCGAATAGAAAATAGTTGATGCCGAAACGCAGCGCCTCCGTGGAAGGAGCCAGTGGGTACATGGGCTGGTCGATCCACTCCCAGAAATCGCCGAGGTCGTGATTGAGGTTGATGATCATGCAGAGCCGCCCGCGGTCATCATAGTACCCATAGAATTTGGGCGGCGCGGCGGTCTCGTAGGGCGGGATCACGTTCAAAGTGGGCAGCTCGTAAAAGGTGTGGAACAGTGGATGCTCGATAGTCATCTCCACAAAATCACGCCCCGGGAATACCTGTTTCATCTGTGAGAGGAACCAGTCGAGCTGGCCCACGCCGTCGAAGTCATCCACCATGGCGAAGCCGCCGCGGTTGAAGTACTCGCGCAGGTTGACGGTCTCCTCGGGTAGCAGGTTCATCTCGCCAACCTCGCTGAAATAGATGAACGGATATTTGAAAACATCTTCGCTGCTGAGGTCGACAATGGCGTAAGAGTCCTTCTTCAAGTTGATGCTTGTTGCTTCCGAGGCCACTTGCAGGATGTGCTCTTCCGCGTCGGGATAGTCGTGGGCCCAGCCCTCCAGCCCACGAAACATGAATCCCCCCGCGCCCATGCGCGAGTAGCGCCCGTTGAAATGAATGCGCGCGAAGACAAATTCGGTATCCTTCGGTGGCTGACGATTATCCTGAAGATCGCGGAAGAGCCGCTGAATTTCACGCTGCATCTGCGCCGAGGCGCTGCCCCAAAGGCCGAGGCAGGCCAGCACGGTTAGCAATGCGATATACACATTTCTATTTACTGAGATCCGAGACCACATCGCGGCGGCTAGTCCTTCCCCATGCAAGGGTTAGTTAGAAGCTAAGGCACGCTGCGCAGATTGTCAATTGCCGAATCTGCTGGCAAATATAGTTAGTTGAACTGGCGCGGCGAGAGAAAATTCCTTATCATCGAAGGAGTGTTCCGTGAATTGGTGTACGAACGGTGCGCCATTCACCGCGCGTTCGCCTTTGTCGGCGCTTCAGCGGCGGGCCCATAGCTCAGCGGTTAGAGCAGGGGACTCATAATCCCTTGGTCCTAGGTTCAAATCCTAGTGGGCCCACCA
>SHUM01000032.1 GCA_009691245.1 Acidobacteriota bacterium
CATTCTGCGTCTCGATCCACAGCGCCGTCCCGCCCGTCTGCTCGGCGAACAGCGCGAAAGTGACACCGCGCGCTCATGCCTTTACCTCCGTGTCCTCTGCGCCCTCCGCGGTTAAGACGTTTCCGCTGAATTGAATCTGCCCCGGCACAACTTGATTCGCCGCATCACTCGCCGCCGCGGCACTCTCCGCCGCAGAGAGTATGCGCGGGTGGGCCAGCACCAGAATAAGGCTGGCGAAAAGCAGTGTGTGGAACCAGTAACGGATTGTGGGCGTGTGATGCATGGTCGCGGGTCTCCTTAAAACCATTCAGTCTTTCATCGTCATCCTGATTTCAACTAAATCGCCGGGAGGGCGAGATGCCTCCCAGCACCATAGTGCCAGCGGAGGAGGGTGGACAAGAGGCTACCGTGCGAATTATGACACAAGCTAATGCTGGATTTGGCGAAAAATCGACATGAATTTACAGTAAGGTATAGGCCTAGTAAGCAATAGGCCCTGTCTGTGGATGGAGGCGGCGATTGCCACGGAGTGACGGAAACTACACTCTTGATTAGACTTGCCGCCGGGCCGTCACACACCGCGCTCGAATAGGATGCGGGCGGGCTTGCGGCGGACGCGGTATTTCAGTCCGAAGCGCTGCGTGGCGGCCTGGACCATGCACTCGGCGGCAACGGCAGGTGAGTCAGTAACCACGATGCGGTCAAGGTCTTCGGCGTCAATGGCGTGATTGGCCAGCAATGACTCGCGAAGGAAGTGAACCAGCGGAGCCCAGTAGGCTGTGCCGAACAGGACGACTGGAAAGTTTTGTATCTTACCGGTCTGAATCAGTGTGGCCACCTCGAAAAGTTCGTCCATGGTGCCGAAGCCGCCGGGAGCGGCGATGAAGCCGTAGGAATACTTCACCAACATCACTTTGCGGATGAAGAAGTAACGGAACTGTACGAAGCGGTCGAGATAGGGGTTGGGCGCTTGCTCCAAGGGCAGGGTGATGTTGCAGCCGATGGAAGAACCGCCGGCCTCCTTGGCGCCTCTATTCGCCCCTTCCATCAGGCCGGGGCCGCCGCCGGTCATCACCGTGAAGCCCTCCCGTGCGAGTCGGCCCCCAAGTTCGCGGGCCTGCTGGTAGTAGGGGTGCGACTCGGGGAAACGCGCCGAGCCGAAGACGGTTACGCAAGGGCCGACGAAGTGCAGTTGGCGGAAGCCGGAGATCAGTTCGCGGAAGACGCGCAGGGCGCGGAAGAACTCGAAGCGGCGGGTACGCGGGCCTTCGAGGAACTTCTGCTCCTCGGGCGTGGAGGAGGCTTTACCCCAGCGCGGCTCGGGTGCGGGAGTGATGAAGTGCGTGGGGATGATGGAATCGTCGTTGGTGGCCATGCAGCTAGAGTAAACCAGTCAGGGGCGAGGCCGGAAGGAGTAACGTTAGGCCAGTGGCGCTGAACATGTAGCGCGGCACGGTCACACCGCATTGCCCTAACCGTGGTTGCGGGTGATGCGGTGGTGGATGGTGCGCAGGGCCAGCGCGCTGAACGCGATGACCACCGCGCCCAGGCCGATGAGCAGCGTGGTCTGGCGTTCGAGGAAGCTGGCGCCGAGGTAAATGGTGGCGATGGCGTAGGGCAGCTCGACAGTCAGCAAGATGACGAAATATTTCCAGAAGGGATAGCGCGCCAGGCCCAGCAGATATCCGGGAACCTCCGAGGGCACGGCGAACTGAAAGAGCAGGACGAAGCCGAAGCCCGCGCGATGGGTGATGATATTTTCGTAGCGGTGCAGCGCCGGGCCGCGGTGCAGCGCCGTTACCACCTGCCGCCCCAGATAGCGCCCGATGGCATAAGCCAGCGCGCCGCCGATGATCCAGCCGGTCCACAGCAGCAAAACGCTGATGGCCTTGCCCCAAACGAGTATGGCCACGGGGGCGATGAGCGCGCTCGAAACAAACGCCACCATCGCCGAGGTGGCGGCCAGCGCGACGAAGGCGATCACGCCCAGCACGGGGCGGGTCCGTACAATGGCTTCCGTGGCGATAAGCAGATCGAGCAGCCAGGAGTGAACCGAGTCGGAAGTAGCGGCCAGAACAATGCCGATGGCCAGCAGGAGCAGAATCACAGCTCGACGCCTGGTGGAAGGGAATCGTTGCGCGAGATGCAACTTGGTCTCCAACCTAAATTTCCATAATGACTGGCAGAATCAGCGGGTGGCGCGAGGTTTGCTTCTTGATGTAGCGCTTCAGGTCGGCGCGAATTTTCTCTTTGATCAATCCATAGTCACCGCGCACCTCGCCGGAGGATTTTTCGAGCGTGCCGACGATAATCTCCTTGGCGTTGGTCAGAAAAGCCTCGGTGTCATCGCCGAAGACGAAGCCGCGGCTGATGATCTCGGGATAGGATTCGATCTTGCCGCTGAGCTTGTTGATGGCGATGATGGGGATGACGATGCCGTCCTCGGAGATATGGCGGCGGTCGCGGATAATCATATCTTCGACCACTTCGTCGATCGATCCAGAGTCGATGCACAGCCGTCCCACGGTGACGCGGCCGGACTTGCGCGCGCCGTCGCCGTCGAACTCCAGCACATCGCCGATCTCGAGGACGAAGGTCTCCTTGATCTCCTCAATGTGCGCCGCGAGCCGCGCATGTCGCAGCAGGTGGCGGTACTCGCCGTGCATGGGGATGAAATATTTCGGCTTGGCCAGGTTGAGCATGAGCAGCAGCTCCTCCTGACTGGCGTGCCCGGAGACGTGAATGGGCGGCTGCGAGCCGTCATCGTAGATGACTTCGGCGCCGCGGCGGCAGAGGTGGTTGATCATGCGGAAGATGGGTTTATCATTGCCCGGAATGATGCGGGAGGACAAGATTACCGTGTCGCCGGACTCGATGACGGCCTGACGATGATCGTCCACGGCGGCGCGCGCCAGGCCCGACATGGGTTCGCCCTGGCAGCCGGTGATGATCACGGCGACGCGCTCGCGCTGTGTGGATTTAATGTCGGCGGAGCGCAGCAGCATGCCGTCGGGGATGGTCAGGTATCCCAGCCGGTGCGCGATCTCGGTGGTGTTGGAGAGGCTCCGGCCGAGGAAGGCGACCTTGCGTTTGGCCTGCTGCGCCAGATCGACGATCAACTGGATGCGGTGCATGGAGCTCGAGAAGCACGAAACGTACACGCGCTTCTGCGCGCGCGAGATGAGGTGCTCCAGGCGCGGGCGAACGGCTCGCTCCGAGGGCGTGGAGCCGGCGCGCTCCACGTTGGTGGAATCAGAGAACAGCGCCAGCACGCCGCGCTTGCCATACTCGGCGACAGTGTGCAGGTCAAAGACCTCGCCGTCGGTGGGCGTGGGGTCAATCTTGAAGTCACCGGTGTGCAGGATCACGCCCAGCGGCGTGGTGATGGCTAGCATGGCCGCGTTGACGATGCTGTGCGTTACGTGAATGAACTCGATCGTAAACGGGCCGACGGTGATGCGCTGCTTGGGCTTGGTCTCATGCAACTTCACTTTGCCGAGCAGGTTGTGTTCGGCCAGCTTGCCCTCCACCAGCGCCAGCGTGAAGGGTGTGCCGTAGACGGGGCGATTGATTTCAGCGAGCACGTAGGGCAGCGCGCCGATGTGGTCCTCGTGGCCGTGCGTCAGGATGAAGGCGCGAACGTATTTCTCATTTTCCTTGAGATAGGTGATGTCGGGGATGACGATGTCGACGCCGAGCAGCTCGGCCTCGGGGAAGGTCATGCCGGCGTCAATGACGATGATGTCATCGCCATAGCGGATGGCCATCATGTTCTTGCCGAACTCGCCCAGCCCGCCGAGCGGGATCACTTGCAGTTTTTTATCAGCCATGTAGGTGCGCGAACCTCACAGGATATACAAATTAAATATCATTCATTATGCAGAAGTGTGTCGAGCGTTTCCAAAACATCACTTAAGAATGCTGGAGAAACACGGCAACAGAATTCCGCGCGGCGGACTTTCCAGTCCAGATTCTTCACCGCGTCCGAGAGGACACATCCCGACACGGGTAAATTGCCCGGGAGCTTTACTTCAAAGGCGAAGCCCTTTTGCTGGCTGGTGATCGGACAAAACACGGCCAGTCCAACTTTCCCATTATAACTCGATGGCGAAAGAACCAGCGCGGGACGACGACCGCTTAGTTTGTGGCCGGCGTGCGGGTCCAAGGTAATCCAGGCGATATCTCCGCGCTCGGGGATGTATCGCGAGGCCACTACCAGATCTCCCGTCCGACTGGTTTGCCAGTGTCCCATTCACCATGAAGATTGGATTTCTTCACTCCGGCAAGCATATCTTTCAGCCGCAATTTGCGCTTGCGGACCGGCGACACGATCAGACGCCCATCGGAGATGGTTAGCTCAACGGCGGAACCTGCCTCTACTCCGGCGTCCTGTGCGAAAGGCTTGGGGATGCGAAGCCCTAGGCTGTTCCCCCACTTTTGAACCTGCACGCGCATCGCGAACCTCCCGGCTCTAAGTTTATACAATGAATATACGTCATCAGCCGGGACGGATCAAGTGCCCTGCGGTTTTCCGGCGACTGAACCATGCTGGAGGGTAAAGGGGGCGAATCCTCACAAGTATGCTCCGCGTCCGAAATGCGCCGGGTGTTATGGCCTCCGCCAGAATGTCAACGGCAGCTTGCTTCGGCTTAGCGCCATGTTCAGGGAACAAGCGTAATCGCGGCGTTATTGCTTTGGGCGTTTCCCCGGACGACAATCACATTGACGCTCCCCAGGCCGGCGTCAGTCGGAATCTGCGCATTGATCTGGACGGGAGAGACGTAAAACAGCGGCGCCGCCCGCGCTGATGGCGGGAGGCCCTTGCGGCCCGCCGCCATCGGGTCCATAGCCCAGGCTGGCCTGGCTGTTCTCCCGCGCCGAAGGCCACCAGAGAGCATGATCGAGGCCCGGATAGCGGGCGGCTCGAACACGCGCCTGCGTGGCAGGCAGCAAGAGATATTTTTCCAGGGCCAGGGCTCCCTGGAGATTGGCATTGGGGAACCTCTCCGGTTTCAGAACCACGGTAACCATCATCCGGCTGAGAATGGCGTCATTCACGAGCAGCGGGCGTAGGGCGGCTTGAGTTTCTTCCAGATATTGCAGGAAGGGCACCAGCCCCCAGATGGTGTAGGCGCCGCGTTGCGCTGCCGCCGCCACCGCGTTGGCCTCGCGCAATCCCATGTCCACGTACCAGCCCTCTTTGCTGGGACGCCCGGCAAATTACCATAGCAGATCCTCGGTGTACTTCGGAATCCCGCTATTGTTGACGACGAAGGTAGACCGAGTTTGGGCGATCCGGCGAAAACCCTCCACGGCGTCCGAGAGACCGGAGATGCGCGCCGGATCGCTGGGTGGTCCGATGATCACATTCTGATTGCCGAAAACGAATCGCGGCCACAAATCAAAGCCGTCGGCCATGAAAGGCTCAAGTCCGGCATGACCGTAGTGCGAGATGACCAGGTCCGCCTGACCGCCGCGGGCTCGCTCGTAGACGTCTTCCCCCGAATAGACTTCCACGCGAAGGCCGGTCTGCCTCTCGAATTCCGGCAGAACCTCGCGCAGCAACCCGCCCTCCGCCGGCGTATTGACCACCGCGAGACGAACCAGGTTGCTTTGTGCGCGTGCCTCGCGGACTGAGAAGAACCAAACCCAGAGAATCAGGATGATCGGAAGCGCTGACCAAACGAAACCCCGGCTCGCTTTACTCCAAGGCATGGTTCCCTCCTGGTTACGGCTCGACCGGTTTGGCCTGGACTACCTTCAGCCTGAGGGGGTCTGCGGAGTCGTCTAGCGAGGCCACCACGGAGAGGATGGCGTCGGAGGTGGCTGGCAGCGGCGTCGCGCCCTCCGCGGGCTCGATCAGCAGGAAGCGGTCTTCGCCGGCGATGAGAAAGTGCTTGGCGCCTTCTTCCACGATGTGGCCACGCGCTACGATCTGGATGAGCACGAAGGCCGCGTCGGCCTTGTCGGCGGCTTCGCGCAGAATCTTGGCGTCAAAGCTGGTGTCGGGCTTATAGGCGACAAAAACGATGTTCTTCTGCATGTCAACGATAACTTCGGCAACGCCAGACTGGCGTTCGAGGATCGACTTGATAGTCGCTCCGCAGGATCCTCAGAGTGCGCGATTGGCGCGCGCCGCAACGCGCTCCACCTGCGCTGAGGCGAGTGTGCTGCCCACGGCGATCAGCAGAAACGCCGCCGCTAATCTAAATTGAGTTCGCATGTTCTTGTCCCCCTTACAGCCAACTATACCCCACGCCGGAATCAGTCACAAAAAATAATTGCGGCAGTTGCCTGTGGACTGATCCGAGCCGCGACAATTATGGAGCGTCCACGATGCACGAAACCCTGAACTCTAAACGCGACCGAAGTACTGTGGGAACGACGGAATGCTCCTGAAGGCGGGACTTGGTTGCGCACACAATTATCGTGGACGCTCCATGACGGTAGCGGCTCAGATACAACAACATCCCGAAAAGCGCCCTAATTCCCGTCGTAGGCCTGCCAGACGCTGGTTTTGCCGTCCATGGTGAACAGCAGGACTTTGAACGCGTCTTTCTTCGAACCCATGTCCATGCCGGGCGAGCCCATGGGCATCCCCGGGACGGCGAGTCCCAGCGCCTTGGGCTTTTCCTTCAGCAGGCGATGAATATCCGCCGCCGGGACGTGGCCTTCAATCGCGTAGACCTCGACGATGCCGAAGTGGCAGGAGCGCAGCTCCGCCGGGATTTTCGCCTTGTCCTTGCGCTCGTCAAGATCATCCACGTCATGCGCTGTTACCTGAAAGCCGTTGGTGCGCAGATGATCGAGCCACACGCTGCAGCAGCCGCAGGACTTGGATTTATAAACAGTAATCTCCGGATCAGCGGCACGCGCGGCAACGCTCATGGTCGCCAGGAGAATAATCAGCACGGGCAGGATGGTTCTCAATCGCATATGCGGCAAACTCCTTTTGCGGGGTAGACAGTTACGTTTCTAAGGACAATATAACAGAGAACACAGCGGGATGGGGAAAATGGTGTATCCGAGCCGCGACAGTCATGGAGCGTCCACGATAATTGTGTGCGCAACCAAGTCCTGCCATCAGGGTCCCGTCATCAGGAGCATTCCATCGTTCCCACAGTACTTCGGTTGCGTTTAGAGTTTAGATGTTCGTGCATTGTGGACTCTCCATTACTGTCGCGGCTCGGATACACCATCCCGGAAAACGCGCTAAACTGGATGCCGATGACAACTCAAAAAGAACAACTGATTGGCCTGACATTGGAGCAGATGGAAGCCCGTCTCAAACAGGCCGGCGAGCCGGCCTTCCGGGGCCGTCAGCTCTATCACGCGCTCTATCGCGAGCGGCAGGCGGACTTCGCTAAGATCACCGCGTTTCCGCTGGCGCTGCGCGCGCAATTGCAGGAGCGCTATGAGGCCACACTGCCCGCCGTGGACCGCACCTTCCACAGCGCCGACGGCACCACGCGCTTTCTGCTGGGCCTGGCCGACGGCAAGCAGATCGAAGCCGTGGTGATGCCCAGGTACTTGCCCAGCAATCCGCGTGAGTTGCGTATGCGCACGACTTACTGTGTTTCCACGCAGGCAGGCTGTGCCGTCGATTGCAAATTCTGCCTCACCGGCGCGCTGGGGTTCTTCCGTAACTTGACCGCTGGTGAAATTGTCGGCCAGGTGCTGCGCGCGATGGGCAAGGCAGAGGAAGCAGATGATCCAAAAGATGCAAAGGAAGTAAAGGAGGCAGACGACGCAGAGGAAAATCATGCCGCCGCACCCGGCGCACCGCGCCTGAACCTGGTCTTCATGGGACAGGGCGAGCCGCTGCTGAACTATGACAACGTCCTGACCGCCTTCCGTATTCTGTCCGACACCAAGGGCATCGGCATCCCCGCTTCGCGCATCACGCTCTCGACCGCCGGCGTCGTGCCCGGCATCGAGCGGCTGGGGCAGGAGGCCCATCGACCGCGGCTGGCCATCTCGCTGAACGCGCCCAATGACGAGATTCGCACGCGCATCATGCCCATCAACAAAAAGTGGCCCATCGCCGAGCTGCTGCGCGCCTGCCGCAACTATCCGCTGCGCCCGAAAGAACAACTCACTTTTGAGTATGTGCTGCTCGCCGGAGTGAATGACTCAATCGCTCACGCGCGTGAGTTGGCGAAATTGATCTGCAAGCTGCCCTGCAAAGTAAATCTGATCGGATGGAATCCCGGCCCCGAGCTGGGCTTCCGAACCACTTCCGACGCCGTCATTCGCGCGTTTCAGGCTGAGTTGAAGGATCGGGGAATTTCCAACTACCTGCGTGTCCCCCGCGGCCGCGACATCTTTGCCGCCTGCGGACAGTTGAGCCTTGCTTCGCAAGGCGGGGTGTAGTGAGTGGGGTGTTGGGTGTAGTGAAAACCAGAATTGCTCTTACCACACCCAACGCCCCACACCCTGTTCAACATTTAATGCCGATCACCGACATCATTCGCCCCGCGCGCAGCGCGTCGCGGCGGTGTGAGAAGAACTGCCGCGGATGGCAGTGCGTGCAGGGCGCGTCCGTCCAGATATTTTCGGCGGGGACGCCCGCGGCGGCTAGCTGGCTCACGTTGGCCTTCACTAAATCCAGATGATACTTCTTCGGTTTCTCCAGCAGCGGATACTTGATGACGTTGCGATACATTAGCGCGTGTCGCTCGGCGAACGGACGCTCGCGCTCCGGGGGCAGCGCAAAACATTTCAGGCTCTGATTAAACTGCGACTCAAAGGCTCGCAGCACGTCTTCGCCGACCTCGAAGCAGCACGCCTGAATGCCCGGTCCGATGGCCACGCGCAGGTCTGCAGGACGCGAACCGTGGAGCATCATCATGCGCCCCACGCCTTTCTGCGCGATACGCCGCAGCGTGCCGCGCCATCCGCAATGGATCGAGGCCACCACGCGCTGCCTCGTGTCAGCAATCAGAATGGGCAGGCAGTCCGCGCTGAGGATGGAGAGCAGCAGACCCGGCTGCGCGGTGATCTGTCCGTCGCCGCGCAGGGAATCCTCGCACGGTGATCTCCCCGCGTGGCCACTCATGCCGCCAACGCTGCGCAGCAGGTCCGAGTGAATCTGGTTCAGCGTAAGAAGCTGGAAGTCCTTGCCGGGCAGGGCACCGATAAAGCGCCGGCGGTTTTCCGTGATGTTCGCGGCTGAATCCCATTTGAGCCTGCCAAGATTCAGCTCGCCGCGCTTGGAAGGCGAGTAAGGAGGAATGCTCACGCCGCCGTAGCGCGTCGAGAATCCATGCACCAGCCAGGGAATTGCCTCGAACAGCGGGCTTATCAAGATGGTGCAGTCAGTCGGCGCACTTTTTTCGGAAGGTGGTGATGGCTGTCGGGGACTGGCTTTCCGTGCGCGGGCGGCGTGCATGGATTCCTTTCCAATTCGTGTTAGTCTGTGCGTTCCGGCGTTGGCTGGCATTATCTATTGTACCGGACCGGAACGAGCCGCTGTGCGTGCCGGCTGGATTTTTGTCGAACCGCCGGACCTGAAGGAGATGGTGAAAAATGGGTGAATCTGTCAGCAGTCCAGCATCGCCAGCCGAGTGGGCCGACGTGGGTGATGCGGAGCAGTTGAGAAAAACCGCGGTCCAACCTATTAACGTGGGCGGCAAGCGTCTCGCACTGACGTGCCGTGACGGCGAGTTCGGCGCGGTTTCCGGAGCGTGCAACCATGCAGGCGGCCCGTTGGGCGAAGGCCGCCTAGACGGGGACTATGTCGTTTGTCCCTGGCACTATTGGAAATTTCACCGCATCGGCGGGCAGGGTGAGCCGGGCTTTGAAGAGGATGCGGTGCCCGCGCATCGCGTGAAGGTGGAGAGTGGACGCGTGCTGGTGGAGGCCACGCCGCACACCAAGCGCTCGCGCAAGCCGCACGCGCCGCATCCGCTGGCGCGCCCGCCTGTCCGCGAGCCGGGCCCGGTGCGCGTGCTGGGCATCTCGACCACGGCCATGATCTCTGATCAGCCGCGCTACAGCACCTCCGACGATCTGCTGGAGTACGCCATGCGGCACGCCGCCACGCTCGGCGCCGAGGCGCGCACCATCCACCTTCGTGAACTGAGCTTCCGGGCCTGCGAAGGGTTATACTCGAAGTCGGCGCGCGCCTGCACCTGGCCCTGCTCGATCACCCAGATGGACCCGACCGACCAGTTGGACCGCGTCTATGAAGGCGTGGTGCACTGGGCCGACGTGATACTGGTGAGCACGCCGATTCGCTGGGGAGCGCCGTCGAGCCTGTACTTCAAGATGGTCGAGCGCATGAATTGCATCCAGAACCAGGAGACCATCGCAAATCGCCAACTGATGCGCAACAAGGTCGCGGGGTTCATCATCATGGGCGGGCAGGACAACATTCAGGCCGTGGCCGGGCAGATGCTCGGCTTCTTCGCCGAGATCGGCTGCCAGTTCCCCACGTTCCCCTACATCGCTCATTCGCGCGGCTGGAGCGCCGAGGACATGGAGAATAATACGCGCTACGTGCGGGGCTCGAAGTTTCTGCACGATGGCGCTCGTGGAGCGCTGCGTGGGGCTGGCGCGGTTGCTGGTTGCCGGCACGTTGGTTGAGGGCGAGGTCCCGCGCGGCGGACGCAAGGCGCATGAGCTGGACACGCACGCGCAGTTGCACACCAAGGAAACGGCAGAATCACAATGATTGTGGGGTCGGGAGTGGACATCGCGGAAGTGGCGCGCGTGCGCGAGGTCCTCGCACGGCACGGCGAGCGCTTCCTCCAGCGCGTGTTTACTCCCCTGGAGATCGCCTATTGCCAGCGTCACAAGAACAGCGTGGAGCGTTTCGCCGCCCGCTTCGCCGCCAAGGAAGCCGCCATGAAGGCGCTGGGCACCGGCTGGCGCAACGGCGTCACCTGGAAGGATTTCGAAGTAGCCAACGAGCCCAGCGGCAAGCCCACGCTGCGCTTGACTGGCAAGGCTGCGGAAATCTGCGCCGCCCTCGGCGGCCAGCGCATTCATCTATCCATGACGCACACCGAGGCGACCGCCTTCGCGCAAGTCATCATTGAAGATTAATTGGGATTCCTACGAAATTACGTCGCCGAACAATCCATCTAGCGATTCCGAAATTATCTGGACGCGGACGTGGGTGTTGGGAGCGGGATGTTCAGATTTGGGTGCGAGCGCGATGCGAAGATAGTTGTCGCTGAGGGCGGGGGCTCCTCCGGATGTTCCCTTATCGAGAGTGAGTGCAGGGAGTATCTGGCCTACCTGGCGCTCGCGGAATTGCTGGTTCTTGCGGGCGGAGAGGTCGCGCAGCAGGCGGCCGCGCTCGCGGATCACTGGCGGCGGGACTTGGTCGGGCATTTGGTCGGCGGGGGTGCCGGGGCGGCGCGAGTAGGGGAACACGTGCAGGTAGGTCATGGGCAGCTCGTCGATGAGCGCGTAAGTCTGCTGGAAGTCATTGTCGGTTTCGCCGGGGAAGCCGACGATCACGTCGGCGCCGAAGGCTGCGTTGGGGAAGCGCGCGTAAGCGGCGAGGATGCGCTGGCGGTAGCGCGCGGCGGTGTACTTGCGGTGCATCAGGCGCAGGATGCGGTCCGAGCCGCTTTGCAGCGGCGCGTGGATGTGGCGTGCGATGCGCGGCGTCGAGGCTATCAGGTCGAGCAGCGTGTCGGTGAAGTCCATCGGCTCGACGGAACTAAGTCGTAACTTTTCAATCCCCGTTTCATCCAACACTCTTCGCAACAATCGCACGAAGCTGGTGCGGCGCCTGCCGCTCGTGCCCTCTCCGGCTCCGGTGAGGTCGCGGCCATACTGGCCGAGGTTCACGCCGGAGATGACCACTTCGCGGTAGCCTGCGTCGGTCAGGCTCCGCACCTGCTCGACAACTTCGGCGGGCGCGAGGCTTCGGCTGAGCCCGCGCACTGACGGGATGATGCAGAACGAGCAGCGATTGTTGCAACCATCCTGAATTTTCAGATTGGGCCGCGTGCGATCCTCCACGGTGCCGCCGAAAAACGGCGCGGCGGTAAATTGGCGCTGCGCGCGAATGTCCGAGGTCAGGATGCGTGCTAGCGGCGCGGGCGCGATGGAGCCGAGTGGCGCGGTGTCGTCGTCGGGATGCGTGGCGGCGAGTTGGGTGATCGGGAAGAAGGAAGCAGAGGAACGGACAGGCGCAAGCGCGTTTTCCTCTGCTTCATTTGCTTCCTCTACATCCAGCAGGCCTGCAATCTCGGATTTGTGCGCATTACCGACAACCCACTCCACGCCGGGCAGCGCGGCCAGTTCTTCCGGGCGGCGCTGCGCGTAGCAGCCGGTGATGACGATGCGGGCTTGCGGGTTGTCGCGATGGATGCGCCGCGCGGACTGGCGCAGGTCAGCGTCGGCGGCGGAGGTTACCGTGCAACTGTTCAGGATAACCACGTCGGCTTTGGCTTGGTCAGGTGAGGCGACGTAACCGCGCGCCGCGAGGTCCTGTTCGATGGCAGCGCCGTCGGCCTGATTGGCTCGGCATCCGAAGTTGTGGGTGTGGTAGCTGGGCATGTTTTGCGTGACAGAGCCGCGACCGGAAGGGAGCGGACGCGCTCATCGGCCACTGATGATCGTCAAACGAGACCGCTCGCTTACGCGCGCGGCTCTGTGGGGCTACAGAAAAAGAGAAGGGGCGTGCCGTTGAGTAACAGCACGCCCGGATTGTAAAACTGTAACTGCCAAAAACTAATCGCCTTCACTACGACGAAAACGCTTACGGCTGCGTTTGCGGGCAAGGGCTTGCTTTACGCGCTTCTTCTCACCGGGTTTCAGATAGAACGAATGCTTCTTGATCTCTTTAATGATGTCTTCGGTCTGAACTCTCCGCTTGAAGCGGCGCAGGGCGTTTTCCAAGGACTCGCCGTCCTGGAGTCTAACTTCCGCCAATGTAAATACACCCCCTCGCTATTTGGCGTTTCTTTGTGCCAGCAGCTATAATCTCAAGTTTAGAGCCCTGAGACAATAGAATTCTGGCAGCTCGTTGAAAAACTGTTTGGGGTGTTATTCCGCGCTCGGCTCGGAATGACACCGATTATATCTTCCGGCAGTCACCAATCAAAGGGAAGTCATGGATAAAGTATTGACCATTCTGCTCGCCGGTGGGGCCGGTGAAAGGCTCTTCCCTCTAACGCGTGAGCGCGCCAAGCCCGCCGTGCCGTTCGGAGCCATCTACCGCATTATCGACGTTACCTTAAGCAACTGCATCAACTCCGGCCTGCGCAAGATATTCATCCTCACCCAGTACAAGGCACTTTCGTTGAACCGGCACATCCGGCTGGGTTGGAATATTTTTTCGCCCGAGATGGGCGAGTTCATTGAGATTGTTCCACCGATGAAACGCGTGGGCGAGAATTGGTATCAGGGCACGGCGGACGCTGTCTTCCAGAATATTTACAGCATATTGATCGAGGACCCCGACTATGTGCTGGTGCTGGCTGCGGATCATATCTACAAGATGGACTACCAGAAGATGCTGGAGCAGCACAAGCGCACCGGCGCCGAGGTTACCGTGGGCACCATCCCGCAACCCGCTGAGGCGGCCTCGCGCTTTGGCGTGGTCCAGCAGGATGCGGGCGGGGTCATTACCGGATTCGTGGAGAAGCCGCAGGGCGCGGCGCTGGATGAGCTGCAGCGCGAGGGTACGGTGCAGACTTCGATGGGCATCTACCTGTTCACCGCGTCGAAGCTGATCTCCATGCTGCGCAAGGACGCCGGCGACATGAGCTCGGCGCACGATTTTGGCAAGAACATCATCCCCGAGATGGTGGGGAGCCATCGCGTGATCTCCTACCCGTTCGTGGACGAGAATCACCAGGAGGCGCTCTATTGGCGCGATGTCGGCACGCTGGACGCTTACTACGAGGCCAACATGGACCTGGTAACCGTGCGGCCGACTTTTAATCTGTATCACCGCGATTGGCCCATTCGCACCATGGCGCTGCAGAATCCGCCGGCTAAGTTTGTTTTCGCGCAGGAGGGATCGCGCATGGGGTTGGTTCTGGACTCGATTGTGTCGCCGGGCTGCATCGTTAGCGGCGGTCGCGTGGTGCAGAGCGTGCTGTCGCCTGACGTGCGCGTGAACAGCTACTCCGAGGTGCAGGGTTCCATCCTGTTTTCGGGCGTCAGCGTGGGCCGCTACAGCCGCTTGCGGCGCTGCATCATCGACCGCGATGTGAACATTCCAGAGAATATCCAGATCGGCTATGACTTGGACCAGGACCGTGAGCGGGGGTACACGATTACTGAGAACGGCGTGGTGGTGGTGGGCCGTCCCGTGCCGTAAGATGGGGATATGGCCGGGAGTGATTGAGTAGAGTGAGTCATTTTATTAATCCGAGTGAGCGAGGCGGCGATGAGCCAGCAAGCAGATACAAAGATAAAGAGTGTCCAGGGCAGGGAAGTGCTGGATTCGCGTGGGAACCCCACGGTGGAAGCGGAAGTTACTTTATCCAGTGGCGCGATAGGCTGGGCGGCGGTGCCGAGCGGCGCATCAACGGGCGAGCACGAAGCTGTTGAATTGCGCGACGGCGATTCCAATCGCTATCTCGGCAAAGGCGTGCGCAAGGCGGTCGAGAACATCGGCAAAGTGATTGCCCCGGCGTTGGCTGGTACGAATGCGCGAGAACAGTCGGCGGTGGACCGCCTGATGATTGATCTGGATGGTACGCCGAACAAGTCGAAGCTGGGAGCGAACGCGATTTTGGCTGTGTCGATGGCCACGGCGCGCGCGGCGGCAGCGGCGGCGGGCCTGCCGCTCTACCGCTATCTGGCTGGGCTTGCGGGTCCGCCAATCGGCTCGACGCCGGGCACGTTGTTGCCCGTGCCGCTGATGAACATCATCAATGGCGGCGCGCACTCGGACAACAATGTTGATTTCCAGGAGTTCATGATCGCGCCCATAGGCGCGGAGAAATTTTCCGACGCGCTGCGCATGGGCGTCGAAGTATTTCATCACCTGAAGAAGGTGCTCGCGAAAAAGGGATATTCGACCGCGGTGGGCGACGAAGGCGGGTTCGCGCCGAATCTGCGCTCCAACACCGAAGCGATTGAAGAAATTCTTGAAGCCATTAACGCGGCTGGCTACAAGGTCGGCGAGCAGATCATGCTGGCGCTCGATCCGGCGACGAGTGAGTTCTACAAGGACGGAAAGTACATCTTCAAGAAATCCGACAAGAGTGAGCATAGCTCCGAACAGATGGTCGAGTTCTGGGCCAACTGGGTGCGGCAGTATCCCATTGTCTCGATCGAAGACGGCCTCGCCGAGGATGACTGGGATGGCTGGAAGCTGATCACGCAGAGGCTGGGAGCGAAGGTGCAGTTAGTGGGCGACGATCTTTTCGTCACCAACACCGAGCGGCTGGAGCGCGGCATCAAGGAGCACGCCGCCAACTCGATCCTCATCAAGGTCAATCAGATTGGCTCGCTGACCGAAACGCTGGAGGCCATCGGCATGGCCCGCCGCGCCGGCTTCAACTCCATCATCTCGCACCGCTCCGGCGAGACCGAAGACTCCTTTATCGCCGACCTCGCGGTGGCCACCGACGCGGGGCAAATCAAGACCGGCTCGGCCAGCCGCTCCGACCGCATCGCCAAATACAACCGCCTGCTGCGCATCGAAGACGAGTTGGGCGCGGAGGCTGGCTTCCTCGGGCGCAAGACCGTATTTGGTTTTGGCGGTTGAATGAAGTGCGCTAGCTTTGAGAGAATTGGCGGGGGTGCTTCACATGAATCCACCAACTACATCGATCTTTGATTTGAGTGCTTCCGAGAAACTTCAGCTAGTGGAAGATTTATGGGATGATCTGGCAGCCACGCCCGAGTCCGTGCCGGTGCATGACTGGCAAAAATAGGAATTGGCGCGACGAAAGGCCAATCTACTGAAGAACCCGGATTCAGGGCTCGCCTGGGAAGAATTCAAACGCAGGGTTCGCAGCCGTCATGCCCGCTAAACTAATTGTAGCCCCGGAGGCTGAGCAGGACGTTGCGGAAGCCTACGCCTGGTACGAAAGCCGCCGCCCCGGCTTGGGGGAAGAGTTCTGAGTTGTGTGGATGCTTGCGTGGAAGCCATTTGCCGCACTCCCGGGATGCACCCCCTCGCGCACGAAACCTATCGCCGGGCGTTGGTGCGCCGCTTCCCATATGCGGCGTTCTTCGGGTACGCGGAAGGCGCGGTAACGCTCTACTGCATATTTCACACTTCCCGCAATCCGGACAAATGGTGCCAGCGGCTTCCCTGAGATTGTGACGTTGCGAAAATTCCTTGTAGTTTAGATAATTCCTTTTAACCAGAATCCAATGACCATGCGACCAAAACCACTGCTGCTAATCATTCTGGATGGCTGGGGGCACAACCCTTCCTCCTATGGCAACGCCATCGCCTTGGCACGCAAGCCCACTTGGGATGAGCTGACGCGCGACTATCCGCATACGCTTATTCACACCTCGGGGCCTGCCGTGGGACTGCCCGAAGGGCAGATGGGCAACAGCGAAGTCGGCCATCTGAACATGGGCAGCGGGCGCATCATTCACATGAACATCACGCGGCTGGATCAGATGATCCAGTCCGGCGAATTCTTCAAGCACCCGGTGCTGGTAAACGCCATGCTGCGCGGGCGTGAGCGGCGGCTGCATCTGCTGGGCCTCTTAAGCGACGGCGGCGTGCATTCGCGGCAGGAGCATCTGTACGCGCTGCTACGCATGGCGCGGCAGTCGGGCGTCGAGAAAGTTTTCGTTCATGCCTTCATGGATGGTCGTGACACGCCGCCCAACAACGGCATCGGATACATGGAGCAGTTGCAGAAGCAGTTGCAAACCATCGGCGTGGGAGAAGTGGCCACCGTGTCAGGCCGCTACTACGCGATGGATCGCGACAAGCGCTGGGAGCGCACCGCGCGCGCGTACAACGCCATCGTCAATGGCGAAGGCCAAAAGACGACTGATCCGGCGGCGGCAATCCGCGCGTCCTATGAGCAGGGCGTTACCGACGAGTTCATCGAGCCTCATGTGGTTACCAATGAACGCGGGGAGCCGCGCGGCGTGATCCGCGACGAAGACGCCGTGATCTTCTGCAACTTTCGCGCCGACCGCGCCCGTCAGATGACCACCGCGCTCACTGATCCACTTCTGGAGGGCATTCCGCGCGCGTCGATGCCGCAACGGCTGGCCTACGTCTGCATGACGCAGTATGACAAGAAGTCGGCCTTGCCGCGCGTGCTGGAGGCGGAAGCTCCCGAGCACATCCTGGCGCACATCATCGCCGAGAACGGTCTGCGCAATCTGCGCGTGGCCGAGACGGAGAAGTACGCGCACGTCACTTACTTCTTCAACGGCGGCGTGGAGACGGCCTTCCCCGGCGAGGAACGCATCCTGGTGCCATCGCCCAAGGTGGCGACTTACGATCTGAAGCCGGAGATGAGCGCGGCGGGGATCGCCGACGCCGTGGTCAAGGCCATTGAGGGCAAGACCTTCGACTTCATCATCATTAACTTCGCCAACGCCGATATGGTGGGCCACTCGGGAAAGTTGGAAGCCGCGATCCAGGCGGTGGAGACGGTCGATAGCTGTCTCGGACGCATCTACGCGGCGCTGCGACGCGAGGGCGGGGGCATGATCGTCACCGCCGATCACGGCAATGCCGAGATGATGATTGACCCGGTAACAGGTGGGCCGCACACCTATCACACCACTCTACCTGTACCCTTGCTGATGGTGCTTCCTGGCGCCCATCTTCCGCACTTGCGGGAGGGTGGATCCCTGCGCGACATCGCACCGACATTGCTGGGAATCAGCGGGCTGGAGACGCCACGCGAGATGAGCGGCCGGGATCTGCGCAGGAAGCCAATTGGGCCGAAATAAAATATTTATATTCGTGATTGTCACAGAAGTTTGGACGTATAATCGGGGCGTCCGGAAGTACCAGCGCGGAACTTGAGTAACCGAGTTGATCCACGCCGATTCGCACAACTGCCTCGGCGGTATATTCGTTCCGACTCAACCCGTTCACTCACTGCGAATGCGCGTGCGACCTCTTCGGGAGGGATCATGCGGAATGTCACAATCCATCCCCCCACATCAATTAATTAGGATTCCTGTGTCGGTGTGCGCACGCGGTTTTCCGCCGTGCGGTGCGCGCCGTCGTTCATGGCTGCCTTCGCCGATCGATCCGAAATGGAAAAGGAGTGAGCAATGACCTAAAAATTTTTATTGGCCATGCCGCCGGAGCGGCAGATTCGCGTCCTGAATATTCTGGAGAGTGAGCACTACGATGTGACCCTGGCCGCCGACGCGGGTCGCGCGATGATGTTGTTAGGGTTTCCGGCGCACTTCGATCTGGTGCTGGTGGATGCCGATATCCCCGGTGGTAGCTGGCGGGAAATTCTGCAGATGGTGATCGCCTCGCGGCCCGAGTGCGAGGTGATTGTCTGTTCACGCTGCGGAGAGGAAGATTTGTGGGCCGACGTGATCCAGTCCGGCGCATTCGATCTGATCCCTGATCCCATCGAACGTAATGAACTGCTGCGCATCGTCAATAGCGCGCGCAACAGCGAATACCTGCGCCGCTTCACGCATTTCCACAACGCGCAGGCCAGTTAACCACCAGGCTGGAGTCACAGGCGAGGCGAAGGGATTCTCCTGCCTGCTTGCCATGCGCACGCTCTTACCAAATAATGAAGGGATGGCAGACCAAATTTATCTGAGCCTCTGGCTCCCTGACTTCAGTGAGAACTCGATGATTGAAGCATGGGGCAAGGTGCTGGAGGCCTTCCCCGCGTCGCCAGCCTTACCGGGCGTTCGTAGTGTTGCGGTGATTCCATTCGAGTGGAGCGAGACCGCCGTTTTTGAGCAGGACTACGCCGAAGGGGCCGATGTATCATTGGCAGCCGAGGCTGCCCGCGAATTCCTTCATCCCGATTACGCCTATCAGGCATCGCTCCACTGGGATATGTGGCGTTTGAAGAATCCAGAGGAGCTGGCTGACACGGACATGGAAGCCATCGTGGACGACGAGTTCCTGGACAAAGACGAGGCAGGTGCGGATGCGACTGGCGAATCGGAGGAAGCTGCCGAATCGTCAGGCGACCATCGGGCAGGGCATCGTACGGACGAATTGCTAGGATGGAAACGCCTCCCGATGGAGGTCACGGTAACTTGTCTGGGGCCTGCATTTGAAGAGGTGGTCGCCAGGACTGAGTTGGATGGAAGTCCGGAGGGTGCCTTCTCTCAGGTTCCGGAGCGGCCACACCTTAGGATTGATCTCGGCTTGGACACGTTGTTTTTGCCCGATGACGCGGATCACGAAAGTGCCAACGAGGTAGAAGATGAGGATGAGGACGATTGGCAGGAATCGGCCTTGTGTTACCGCGACAACATCACTCAATTGCTTGGCTTCATTCGCCGCATCGAGAAAGCTGTGCCGCTGCAGAGCAGACTGCTTTGGTCGGCCTCCGGCGATGACTTGAGCGAGCGGATTCGCTTGGCGTACAGTGGCGAGTAAGAGTTCAATCGCTGGTTAAGATTTGTCCGAGAGAGCTTCCACGCCCGGCAGCTTGCGGCCCCCCAGAAACTCGAGAGAAGCGCCACCGCCGGTCGAGATGTGGCTGACCTTGTCCGCGAACCCGGCCTGAGTGATGGCGGCGATCGAATCACCTCCCCCAACAATGGTCGTCCCGCGAACTTTACTAACGGCCTGCGCGACAGCAAACGTTCCTTTGGCAAAGGGTGGGACTTCAAATATTCCCATGGGACCGTTCCAGATGACCGTTCCGGCTGTTACCACCTGCACGGCGTAAAGGCGGGCCGTCTCCGGGCCAATGTCCACGCCCATCCAGCCATCTGGAATGGGAAGGATATGTCCGTCCACAGTCTTGGTCAGGGTAGCGGCGTCGACCTTCTCGGCGATGACATGATCGCCGGGCAGATCCAGCGTCCAACCGTTGTCCTTGGCCTGTTGTAGCAGTTCACCCGCCAGCTCAATCTTATTTTCCTCAACCAGAGATTTTCCAGTGTCGAGCCCCTGCGCGCGCATGAAGGTGTAGGCCATGGCCCCGCCGATCATCAGCGCATCCACCTTGGGCAGCAAGTTCCGTATGACCTCGATCTTGTCGGAGACTTTGGCGCCGCCCAGCACCGCGACAAAGGGCCGCTCGGGATTCTCAAGCGCGCGGCCCAGGTAGTCTAGCTCCTTTTCCATCAGCAGGCCGGCGGCGGACTGTTGCAGATGATGGGTGATGCCCACGGTGGAGGCATGCGCGCGATGCGCCGTGCCGAAGGCGTCATTCACGTAGAGATCGGCCAGCGATGCAAGCTGTTTGGAGAATGCCTCGTCGTTGGCTTCCTCTTCCGCGTGGAAGCGGAGGTTTTCGAGCAATAGCACACCGCCATCAGTCAAGGCGGCGGCTGCCGCTGTGGCCGTTGATCCCACGCAGTCGGAGGCAAATGACACTGGCGTTCCCAACAACTTTTCGAGATGGCTGGCAACCGGCGCCAGACTCATCTGGGGACTTACCTTGCCCTTGGGCCGCCCCAGGTGCGAGGCAAGGATCAATCGCGCGCCTTGTTGAAGAGCCAGTTCGATGGTTGGCAGCGTCTGGCGGATGCGTGTGTCGTCGGTGATTACGGGGGTAATCGAGCCGTCTTCGCCGAGCGGGACGTTGAAGTCCACGCGCATGAAGACTTTTTTGCCTTTCAATTTCAGGTCACAAATGGAGAGTTTGGACATGTATATGTTCTTTCCCTGAAATGATTGAGGCGACACATGCTGTCACAAAGCCGCGCGCGTCAGTAAGCGGACCGACACTGGGTCTAACAAGCTTGCCGGTTCGCTTACTGACGCGCGCGGTTTTGCGCGCTACAGGCCCTTCTTGGCCAGGAACTTAATGAGGTCGCGGACACGGCAGGAGTAACCCCACTCGTTGTCGTACCAGGAGACGACCTTAACGCAGTTTCCGCCAATCACGCGGGTCAATGGCGCATCCACGATGGAAGAGCGCTCGTCACCCTTGAAATCGATGGATACCAGTTGTTGATCGGAGTACCCGAGGATGCCTTTCATCGGACCGTCGGCGGCAGCCTTCATCAGCGCATTCACCTCCACGACGGTGGTGGGCTTTTCGGTGAAGACCACCAGGTCCACCACGGACACATTGGGAGTGGGCACACGCATGGCGAAGCCGTCCAGCTTGCCCTTCAAGTCCGGGATCACCAGATGCACGGCCTTGGCTGCGCCAGTGGAGGTGGGGATCATGGAGAGCGCCGCTGCGCGGGCGCGCCGCAAGTCCGGGTGCGGCAGATCGAGCAGCTTTTGATCGTTGGTATAGGAGTGGATGGTGGTCATTGAGCCACAGCGGATGTTGAGATTGTCGTGGATGACCTTGGCGATGGGTGCCAGGCAATTGGTGGTGCAGGAGGCATTGGAGACAATGCGGTGCTTGGCTGCGTCGTAGGCTGTGTCGTTCACGCCCAGCACCAGCGTAACGTCCTCATCGCTGGCTGGCGCCGAGATAATCACCTTCTTCACGCTACCCCGGAGATGCTTGCCGGCATCAGCGGCCTTGGTGAACAGGCCGGTCGATTCCACCACTACTTCGGCTCCTACGGACTCCCAATTGATGGCGCTGGGGTCCCTCTCGGCAAACACGCGGAGGGTGCGGTGGTCCACCTGAATGGAGTCCTTTCCGGCCACCACGGTGTTCTCCAGATTGCCCAGAATTGAATCGTACTTCAGAAGATATGCCAGCGTGGCTGGGTCGGTGATGTCGTTCACCGCCACAATTTCGATCTCAGGATCGTGCAACGCGGCTCGGTAGATGTTCCGCCCGATTCTTCCGAAACCGTTGATCGCTACTTTAGTGCTCATGCTACTTCCTCCCCGTGGAATGAATTGCCGAATGGTATACCCGATCCAGATGGATCATCTGGCACAAACTCAAAATGACTGGCCGGAAATTATTATGCCGACCAACGCAACTGCTAATTTTACGATCCTGAAGGGCTCCCAATTTGAAAGCGCAGGACGGATTTGCAAAAAAATGCTCACCCGCTAGGGTGAGCATTGACGAAAAAGGAGAATTGGTTCGACAAATGGCTACCATCAAACCTGTTATGACTGGAGTTTATGGCTTCCCCGTAAGTCTTGTCAAGGGAATTCTGGAACGAAAAAAATCTATCTAACATGTTTATTATCATTATGATACTGGAAAGACAAAATGTGTCGCACTACTGTAATTTGTATTTTTTGAAATAAAATGTACTCCAAAAGTGGACTTTTCGGCCTATTATCAATCGCTTACTTTTGGTCTAAGTGCAGTTTTGTAATCTCTGCGTCCACAGGCCGGTCAAAAATGGGGAAAGGGATGTATTTTTTGGCAAAAACCCGAAATCCGCCGAAAGCCAATCCGGCCACCAAGGCAAATGCGATCACTGTGCCTGCCAAGGAAAATACCGCGAGGATCAAGTTTCCCACGTTTCGCCCGCCTGGCTCGGTGAACTCGTTCCACATTAGCGAGGTCTGGTAATTGACTCGATCCAGGAGTCGGGTGGCCTCCGTTGGAGTGGGCGCGCCGATGACCAGCGCAACCAAGCTACCCTTTCTTTGCATCAGCACATGAGGCAAACCAGTGCCTCCGGCGACCTCCGGCAGATCGAGGAACTCGGAAAATTTCTTGGCGGCCAGTTGTGGCGTCGGGTACAGAATCAGCAGTAATGTCGCGGCCGTATTGCCGATATTATATTTGGCCACTGCTGCTTCGGTGTCATGCTCCAAGCCAAGTTTGGCGGCGGGAAGTTCCGTCAATACACGACCTAAGCCGAGCGGGCCAACCACAAACTTGCGGGATAAGGGAATCAAGTTTTCGATGGGGAAGAAGGAAGGCAATGCCGGCAAAACCGCTTCACGATCATCAGTGGCGGGGATCTCCGCAGTAAGCGCAGGAAGTTCGTCCCGCGCGATTTCCGGTCCACGCGCTTCCAGCAGATAGGCCCCGCGCCAGAGGTACAGCGAGCCATTGCCGGTGGAGATTACATCTTCGGATACCTTCTCCACCTTCCTGCCCGGTCCGTTAAAGAAGGTGAATATACCCAGGCTGCCCGTGGCATCCCTCATCTTCCAAAGGGTGGCCGTCAGCTTCTCACCGCCGCGAATATACTCGCGCTGGTCCCCGCTAACGAAGCCGTACTCGCGAAATATCGCTGCGTTCTCTCCAGCTGTTGCGCTTAAATCACCATCGGTGATGGCTTTGAGTGGACTGCCCTGCCAGTCGCCAAATTTCTCGGGAAGGGAAGCGGAGGCGGAGCTCGTGAGTACCAAGGCGATGGTAATGGCAAATAAGATGGACCGGGTCCGCGCGACCAGTTTGCCTATATGGGCCTGCAGGTTGATTGTGCTGACCTGTACGGTGATTGTATTGAGAGGAAGCATATTTTTCTTTACCTCAATCATGATACCTCGCTGGCCATCATTTGACTACCCGTTCGCCTTACGGGATACAACGAAAATTTCAGCCAATCCGGTATTGCCGGTGGAGTGGCAATGCTAAACTGTTTCGCTGCGGGTAGCGCGGCGATGGAATTGAACTATTAACCATCTGTGTAGAGGACGCAATGGCTGGACCCTGGCTGGTATTGAGACACATTGAGCACGAGCATCTGGGAACGCTGGCAGCCGTACTGCAAAGCCAGCAGCTCACTTACAGGTACGTGGATGTTTTTCGCGCAATGCCCGTGCCTGCCACGTCGCGCGGCTTGGGTGGAGTCATCGCCATGGGCGGGCCGATGGGCGTATATGAAGCAGACAAATACCCGTTCATCCAGTCGGAACTGAGACTGCTCCGCGATGCCGCTGAGTCAGGGATTCCGGTGATAGGGATTTGCCTGGGGGCGCAGATGATTGCCGCTGCTCTCGGTGCACGAGTCTCTCCTGGGCATGGCCCTGGGCATGGCAAGGAGATTGGCTGGTATCCGGTTCGCGTCGTTGCACCGCGGGATGAATTTACGGTCACGCTTCCCGCCTCGTTCACTGCTTTCCATTGGCACGGCGATACCTTTGATGTTCCGGTTGGCGCCACGCGTTTGTTCGAATCGGATCTCTATCCCAATCAGGGGTTTCGCTGGGGAGCGAATGTGCTGGCATTGCAGTTCCATTTTGAAGTGGACCGGGCGATGATCGCCGATTGGATGGAAGACTCCGCCTGCGTGGCCGAAGCGGAGTCCGTGGAAGTTGGCAGGCGGGCCGCCATTCTTAACCATACACGCCAGCATGGGGCCGGGTTGGAGGAGTTGAGCGCCCGGTATTTCTCCAACGTTCTGAAGCAATTGGCTGCAAGGTGAGCGGCCCGGAATCACCGGCTCCGTTCCGCCTACGAACCTATTCTGATTTCAACTAGCAACCGCGCACTCCCAGTCGCGGCTCTGTTACCCCATCAAACAAATCGGGTTCGTGTGGTTGCCACTATCGCCGGCTGATACCCAGCCGCT
The DNA here is from genome assembly GCA_009691245.1 of Acidobacteriota bacterium. Taxonomy (NCBI): domain Bacteria; kingdom Pseudomonadati; phylum Acidobacteriota; species Acidobacteriota bacterium. Next base: position 24,478 of record SHUM01000032.1, read on the forward strand.
TGCGCCGGGCCTTCAGCTCTTCAAGAGTTGATACGAGTGTGGCCTTCTGGCGTACGTTGTTTTCGTCGGCGAAGGCCGGGGTAGCGAAGACAATCTTGCCACCCATCATGGTCATCTGCGGTTTGATGGTTTTCATCTGATCGACTGGAGTGGCCATGAAGTCCTTGTCGAGGACCACCAGATCAGCCATCTTGCCCGTTTCGAGTGAGCCGATTTTGTCGGGACGCAGCACGTAATCAGCGCCGTTGCGTGTGAAGAAGCGCAGCACTTCCTGATGGTCCAGCCGTTCCTGCGGCCCCCATACCTTGCCTTTGGGATCCTTGCGGTCCATGAACCACTGCAAATCTTTCCACTTGTCCTTATCCGCGTCGGACTCGTAGGCCGTCAAGACGCCTGCCTTCATCATGCTCTTCACGGGAATCGGGTAGGTCTGAGCAATCTTCTCGCCCCAGGCCTCGGCAGTGGCCTGCGCACCGCCGACCATGCTGTAGCAACTGAACTGCGCTCCCAGCTTGGCCACGTGCGGCAGGTCCGTCGGGTCGACCAGGAAGCAGTGGTCAAACGCCCAGCCCTTCACCGAGTTCGGGCCGTAATCTTTCACGAGCTGGTCCATCATGCCCAGCATCATCTTGATCGAGCGGTCGCCGGTGATGTGCGTGTTGGCGAAGCGGGCGCCGTACTGACCGCTCTTCATCACCCAGTTGCGGAAATAGTTGTCGACGATGGGCGCGCCCTTGGCACCTTTGTATTCGCCATCCAGAATGCATTGGCCGCGCGGCCACCAGCCGTCGAGATTCGAGAAGCTCCCAACCTTCTTCAGGTTTGTGCAACTGCGCACGCCGGCACCGTCCACGGCCGAGGGCGCCAGCGAGATTACCCACATCATTTCGTCGCCCTGGCCCACTTGCTTGGCGTGCTCCTTCAATTCATCCAGATTCACCAGATTGCCGAAGTAGCCCTCCAGGCCATAGGGTAGCCGCAGGGTCAGGTCGTTGTTTTTCTGCAGATACTTCATGGCGGCAATGGCGTAATCGGGGAAGCGTGTCGAGAGTGTGGTGATGCCCTCGGCGTTCAGCTCCTCGGCATACATCTTGTAAATCCTGGCCATGTCTGCGGGCTTGGGCGTGGGCAGGTAATCCATCGGCAGGCGTACTGCGGGAGCCTCGAGATGCCCTTCGGGCTTGCCGGTCTGATCGATCCAGTAGCGGCCCTGCTTCTTCATGAAATCGCCGTGCTCGGCAAAGAGCTTGTCCAGAATTTTGCTGTTAACCACCAGGCCGTTGGCGATGGGGAAGCCCAGCGCCATGACCACGCCGTTGTCGGGCGCTGCCTTGTCGAGCACGTAACGGTTCAGTTGGTCGAACATGATTTTCGACTCTTCCGGGCCGCCGACGTCGCCGGTCGAGGCGAAGAAAATATTCTCGCCGGGCTTGATCTTGTACTTCTGGATGTTGCCGCGAATCTGGTTGGCGATGTCGTCGGCGCTATGCACACCGCGCCAGTCAATTGGATAAGCCAGCAAGCCCTCCGAGCCGACCCAGCCGCCGTAGACCGTCTCGGCGTAGTCGTGAATGTGATTGTGGGTGTCGATGATGCCGGGCATCACCGTCTTGCCCTTCAGGTCAATCACCTGCGTGTTGGGGCCGGCGAGCTTCTCCACCTCCGCGTCTGTTCCCACCGCCACAATGGCGGTGCCGCGAATGGCCACGGCCTGCGCCACGGTAAAGGCCTTATCGACGGTGAGCACTTTCCCGTTCTTGAGAATCATGTCCGCTTGCTGCGCGCGAAGCGGCGAGATCACTCCGCTAACCAGAGTGAGAGCGAATATCCAGTACATGGCAGATCGGCGTGGCATGAGTTGTCCTCCCGGGACTGGGACCGAAACGTGCGTTTGGTCAGTTATTTAGGCTGAATTTGGTTTTTAACATACGCCCGCAACGAAATCAAGAAGCACGCGATGACCCGGCGGGCGACCTGGCAGCGGACGAGGCAGGAAACATGGAAATGGTGAGCACGGTAGGAATCGAACCTACAACCTTGGGATTAAGAGTCCCCTGCTCTGCCAGTTGAGCTACGTGCCCATTTCACATTTTTTGATGATACAACATATTCATGGTTCATGCACAAAGCGATCTGCGCAGATTCAGCGCTGAGGAGGAATCAGCGCGAATTGGCATGGATCAAGATGCTTGTTGAGGGGAATCCGTTGGCACGTTACGATAGATTGATGGCGATCCACTCCAAATTGAGTCCGGAGATAGAGCGAGGAGATTATGACGCCGCGCTGGCATAAACTCCGTTTGCCTCTGGTGGTGGGGGTCGTGTTAATGCTTGCCGCGGTCGCCCTCCGTCTGGCGACTAACCCTACTCGGCAACCCCTTTGGAGCGTGCTGCCCGCCGCGGCGGACATCTATTTTTTTGTTGATTTGGATGCGTTACAGTCCAATCCCGCAGTGAAGTGGTTCATGAATAATGGATCGGCAATCCCCGGCGGCTTGAGCAAAAACACCAATATTGATAACGATACCGCGGAGTTCGAGCGAGCCACGGGCTTTCGGTATCAGGACCACCTGCACGCGTTGACCGCCGCTCGTCTAAACGATAACTGGACGGGAGTCGTGCGGTTCAGGGCGGATCGACTCAAGCTCGAGCAATATTTGGAGTCGCATGCAGCTTCTACCGCGCAGAAAGATTTCACGAAAGTCTATACCTTTGGCGGAGCGAGTCCATTACGGATGGCCATTCTTGCCAACGACCTATTGGCGTTCTCTATTGGGTCGGACGCTACCCTGCTGGATCGCACGATGGATCGATACCGCGACGGCGGAGGCACGAACGGGGACAGCCCGAACTCCGAGCAGGGACTGCCGCCAGCCGCTTTGGTGGATGAGGCGCACCGCAAGCTACTGGCGAGGCCGCTTTGGGCAATTGGTCAAGCGGACCTCATCTTTCCAGTAGCCCAAAGCGATGGCCGTGGACCTCCGTCGCTGGGTGGATTTCTGCTGGGCGAGGACACTCTCGCAGGGGTCGAGCAAATTTTACTTTCGATTGACAGCGGTCCGTTTTCTTTGCAGGTTGAGGGTGAGATTCTTACCCGTGAGGAGAATATCGCCGAGCCGCTGGCGGAGAAGCTGACACTGCTTTCTAAATTAATGCGGCCTCGGCCTCCCGCCGCTGGTTCGGGCGAGCGTGATTATTCGCCAGTCTGGGACGCCGTGGCGGTCAGTGTGAAGGATTCCTCAGTCTTCATCCGCTGGAGTCCCACGCCGGAGATGCTGACATTGCTATCTGGCACGAAGCCGTAGGGCAGAGAGAAGCGTTATGCGGCTTCATGAGCTTGAATTCATTGAACGGCTGCGAGAGCTGGCCGGAACGCGCAAGCGGTCCGAGAAACAATCCAGCCTGAAACTGCTCCAGGGTATCGGCGATGACTGCGCGGTTGCTCGACACAGCCGCACCCACGATTTGCTGGTGACCACCGACCTCTTCATTGAGGATATTCATTTTCGTCGAGCATGGCAGTCTGCAGGCTCGGTGGGCCACAAGTTGCTGACGCGGGGCCTCAGCGATATCGCAGCGATGGGTGGTACTCCGCGTCTGGCGTTCCTATCTCTTGCGTTGCCACGCACCACCAATCAACGATGGGTGGATAGTTTCCTCAAAGGCTTTCTTTCGCTGGCTCGCCAGCATAATGTAACTTTGGCAGGCGGCGATACCGGCTCGTCCCCGGCAGGATTTATGGCGGACATCATCGTGCTGGGCGATGTCCTAAAGGGCCAGGCCGTGATGCGCAGCGGAGCGCGAGCAGGTGACGAAATATGGGTTTCAGGCAAGCTAGGAAGCGCGGCGTTTGCGCTCGCAAATTTGAGTGCAGGGAAGCGGGTGTCCTCCGGCAGGACATCATCGAACCCATACTTTTTCCCGCAGGCGCGTGTGCACGTGGGCGAGTACCTGCGTTCGCGAAGACTGGCCAGCGCCATGATGGACCTCAGCGATGGGCTTTCGATTGATCTACTCAGACTTTGTAAAGCCAGCGGTGCCGGTGCGGTTATTGATGAGAGGGCGATACCAAAACCGCGCCTGACTCCGTTGCAATATGCGCTGGATGGCGGAGACGATTTTGAGTTGCTCTTCACCGTTCCAGCGAAGAAATCACACCTCATGCCCGAGGCGGTCGAAGGAATTGGTTTGACGCGCATTGGAACAATCACCGCAGCGACTGGGCTGCGGATCGTGCGAAACGGCAAGGAGAGTCTGCTGCCCATGCGGGGCTATCAGCATTTCTAGCTGCCTTTTTTCCTTGTCGCCTTTCTTGTTGCCTTCCTTGTTGCCGCGAGCACCGTTAGACAGCAGTCAACTCCACGCAGCATGGTGCTCAGGGTCATGCCTTGTTTTTTCTTTTTGCCCAGTACACGTAGTTTAGGAACATGAACGAACCCGCAAGGGATGCCTTGCTTTTCAGTAAGATGCCGAGCAATGTAAAAGATGTGATTGCAGAGGTAAGTGCCCGCATGATTGGAGATTCGGGCGGCGATGCGAGATCGCGAGAGTTTGTGCAGTATGGCATCCAGCGGGAGCCGTGACCAATAAAGCGGTGGTCCGGTCCGGGAAATTTTCCGGCCATGGCGGATAACTCCGGCATTGTCTGCAAGCTTATCGTCATCCAGATTCAGTGCCACACGTTCCAAACTGATGTTCGAGCGTCCTGCCGCAACGCCAAGGCAAAGAATCGCATCCGGTCGCTCCCGCCGGATTGCCCGTTTGATGGCCGCCGTCGCCGCGGCATATTCCGTCGGCAGAATGATGGCGGCGAGCGCAAACTCCCTTGGGGGAGCCTGCATCAGTCGAGTGACAATCAACTCGGACTGGTTGATTTTTACAGGTCCAAAGGCGTTGAATCCGGTCACCAGAATCTTCATAGCATCTTTTTCATTTGATACGCATTGGTTCCATCCGAATAGTATTTGGATAGCTCCCGCGCCGTTTTGTAATCCAGCCGTTCGTAAAAAAAGATTGCGCCGGAGTTGCCAATCGCCACTTCCAGTAAGACTCGGGAACACCCCTTTTGCTGCAAGCGCTTCTCGGCCAATTCCATCATTATCTCTCCGATATTCCGGCGCTGATAGTCGGGATGTACGTCGATGGTGATGATGTGGCCGGTGCCGCGACGGTCGCTGCTGGCTAGTATCCAAGCGACGATGTTGGGAGTACTTGCGTCAGCGACGGAGGTTGAGTCTGCGCTGTGATCGGACATTAATTGTCCGACGCAACAGAATGCGCCTGGCGCGGAAAGAAAGTATGCAATTTCTTCAGGTGTATAAGCAATTCCCTCGGCGAAACATATCTTGTCGAGTTCGCAGATGCGCTTGAAATCCTGGGACTGGAAGTTACGAAAACGGCAGGCGGCGCTCTCGCTGATCTTCACTGATTGAGGGTAGTAGCTCTCCAAGTTTGTCTCACTGAGGCGCGGTTCCTAGGCTAACGTGTTCCAAGAGCTTCTTTGATGGACGCATAAATAATGATGCCTGTGTACTCGATCCCGCCGATGCGGAAGGATTTATGGTTCAGGTTGTGATCCGAGGCTTGGAGCAGCTCAAAATGTCTACTAAGGTGGTAATCTTCCTCCCACGCTGAAATCATCTCATCCATTTCTTTGGCGGAAATGTCAAACGATTCGAGCGGCATGGGCTGTCCGAATTCTTCGGCCACAATTAAATATTTTCCAACCGCATCACTTAGCGTCATGGCTCAACCGTCTTTCCTATCTTAATTACATCGGCAGTTTTTCGACGACGACTCGCGGCTTGGGATTTGGCAATTCGCAACTCGCTCCCTTTAGCCCGAGGGTGAGATTTATCATACACCTCCATCAGGTGTTGAACGGAAATTCTGGTGTATCGCTGCGTGGTGGACAGCGATGCATGCCCGAGCAACTCCTGAATGGCGCGCAGATCCGCGCCTTCGGTCAGCAGGTGCGTGGCGAAGGCATGACGCAAGGAGTGTGGGTGCAGAGACGCGTCGCCTTGGTCGCGAACGCCGAACTGCTTCACGATTCTACCTACCGAGCGTGTCGTCAGCCGTTGCCCGCGCAGATTGATGAAAACGGGCGCTCCGATCGTCTGAGCAGAGTAAGTGGCGGTGTGTTCAACGACCACCTGTCGCATTGGCAAATACCGGTCGAGGGCGGTCTTTGTTTTGTCGCCGAATGGCACCATTCGTTCCTTACGGCCTTTGCCGCGCACACGGATCAATTGTTGGGCCATGTCCATCTGATCAAAGCTCAGCCCCACCAGCTCGCTGACGCGCAACCCTGAACCGTAGAGCATCTCCAAAATTAGCCAGTTGCGAATGTCCAGCAGGGGTTCTGCTGACACGGCTCGCCTGGCAAAAGAGCTCTTGGTGCTCGGAGTATCTTTGATTCGGTCGAACGTGGCCGCACGATCAATCATGCCATTCATATCTTCAGTGGACATGACCGGAGGAAGTCGCTGGGGGAGTTTAGGGCTGGCTACCAATTTGGCCGGATTTTCGCGGGCCAGACCCTCGCGGCAGGCAAATTTGTAAAACGAGCGTAGCGCCGCCAGACGCCGCGCAATGGTCGCTGGTTTTCGACGGTTGACGTAGAGTTTGCCCAGGTATTCACGTATGCGGCGATAGTCGATACCAATCCCGGTGGTATCCCTGTTGTCGCTCTGGTCGCCCCGTTCTTGTGTGGCAAAGAATTTTTCAATGTCGCTGCGATAATTTCGCAAGGTATGAGCTGAATAGTTACGCTCAGTGCGCAGGTACACCAGGAATTGATCGAGAACCGGGAGCGTGGAGGAGGCCTCTCGATCGGATCGATCCTGATCAGGTTGGGTGAGTATGTCCATATGCAGCTAACAAAACTTTAAGCCGAATTCGGGAGGAAAGGAGAGTTCGATCTAAAAAGGCGTTCCATCAGAGGCACCTTGTTGATCAGAAAGACCATTGGCATTACCCTGTTCTATTGTCTTCCCTAAACCTCTAATTCAGTTGTTCCCAAAATGTACGGTTGGGAGCGACTGCACAAGGGGTATAATAAGTTGTTGGAAGACTGTCTCGCGATTGCACTCCCTGGGATAGACTAATTTGCTGTTTTCGTCCTTTGGTAGGAGCCTCGCCCCCCGGTTTCCAAGGAAACCGAGCAGGAGATTATATTGCGCGTTTATCTTGTAAATCCTAGTGATATCGCATTTGGAATCGGAGTAATTACGCCGCGCTGGCTGTACGTGCTAGCAGCAGCGACGCCCTTAAAGTACGGCGATCCGATCATTGTGGACGAAACTCTGGAGTCCCTCGACATTGAGAGCGTCCAGCCTGGCGACGTGGTTGGTCTCGGCATCCATACCGCTAATGTGCAGCGCGGGTTGGAGCTAGGGCGCAAGCTGCGTGAACGCGGTGCTTGGGTTGTGTTCGGCGGGGTTCATGCCTCGATCTATCCGAACGAACCGCTGGAGTTGGGCCAGGCTCATGCGGTGGTGAAGGGCGATGGCGATGTCGTCTGGAGCCAGGTGCTGGCGGACATTGAGCAGGGAACTCTGAAGCAGATTTACGATGGCGGTCGTATTAGCGCGGAGCATTTCCGTCAGGCACGTTGGGATTTACTCAAGCCCAAGCAGTATATGTGGGCCTCGGTGCAGACCGTGCGCGGCTGTCCGAAACATTGTTCATTCTGCTCGGTATGGCGCACGGACGGGCAGCAGCCTCGACAGCGCACCGCCGATGCGGTGATCCCCGAGCTGGTTCAGTTGCGAAGAATGGGCTATCGCTTCATCACCCTGGCCGACGACAATTTCTATCCCGTGCCGTTAAAAGACATTGAACTGGCCCGCAAGCAGAATAATCACCACAAAGTTGAAGAACTGACGCAATTGCGCGAGGAGCGTTTTGAGTTGATGGAGCGCTTGGCGCTGCTGCCCAAGGACATGGTCTTTTTCACGCAGATTACCATGGAGGCGGCAGAAGACCCGGAGTTCCTCGACGCGATGCGCCGGGCCAACATCAAAGGCGCGCTGGTGGGCGTGGAGGCAGTGACGGCTGAAGGTCTGAAGTCGATTTTCAAGGACTTCAATCTTTCCGGCGACAATCTGGTGAAGCAGTTGCAGACCTTCCGCAAGCACGGCGTGCACGTGCTGGGTTCATTCATATTCGGCCTTTCCACGGATCGGCCAGACACCTTTGAAGCCACTGCGGATCTGGCCAAGAAGGCGGAAATTGCCGTGGCGCAATTTGTGATGTTGACGCCATTTCCTGGAACAGTTGATTTTGAAAAGTGGGAGAAGAGTCTGGGTGCGGATGTGCCCATGATTCAGGGCGTGCCCATCACCCGCTATTGGTTGATACCATCGCATCTGCGACCCAAGCTCTACGCGCCGCATCCGACCATGTCGCCGGATGAAATTCGAGCGAGAACGCAAGGCGTTTGGGACAGCTTCTATGAGTTTTCTTCCATCTGGAAGCGCTCCAGTTGCGTGAAGTCCTTCAAGTCCAGAATTGCGTTTATCTTCATCTCAAAGCTCTACAGGCAGATGTATGCCAACACTGGAATCGCTACCGACAGCGCGCGACGCAAGAGCGCGACGCAGTGGTCGCGCTGGCTGGTAAAGCCCTGCCGTATGCTATTTCAGGCCAAACCGATGCCCAACCTGGCGATTCCTGGACACGAGCCAACAGCGTAGTTCATGCTCATCTGTAGGTACGCAGGCTAGCGAACAGCAACTGTAACCGTGTTGCTGGGAACCCCATTGATAATTATTTGCAGATCCTGAGTGCCGGGAGAAATCCCGGCTGGGATCAGTGCATTGACTTGGTACAGACCCACAAACCCAGGGGCCAAGCCAGCAAATTCCACCGTCGCGGGTATTCCGTTAATATTTACAAGTGGTGTGGATATAGTTCGAGCGGCGGGACTAGGTGCGGGTTGTCCTGAAGTTGCGGCAGGCTGTACGGGCCCGAGTCCGGTGGCGAAAATTGCGATTCTCTGGCCGGCCGCAGTGGGATTGGCATCCGTTACAGGTTGAAAAGTATCTGCGTGGAGGATTGCTCCTGGTCCCGTTCCTTGGCGATTGGTGGTGAAGATGCCAGGGGAAACTGCTGAAACTGTGATCGATTGTGAAAGAATTTCAAGAAACCCGCGGCGAACCAGAACGGCGACTTCTCCAGGAGCTACTCCCCATGGAATTTTGGCGTTGACTTGGCTGGAGGATACAAAGAACAGCGGCGCAGGAATTCCGTTAAACGTAATCGTGGTGTCGGATAATGTCGTCGGCAGTGGAGTCGATTGTGCGGAAATCTCCGCAGCGGCCAACTCCGATCCGAATAGGGTCACTATGGAACCTGGAGCGGTGTTTCCGTTTGCATTCGCAGCGGGTCGGAAGCTAGCGCCATTCACCACGCCCCCTGTAAATAACGCGGGTGCCTGCCCGCTCAACGTGGCCAATGCATTGAACGCATGTGGACTTCCGGAGAGAGAGCCGGCGCTTGCCGAGACTGTATTCGTGCCTTGTTGCGGGCCGAGGGTAAGCACAGTGGAGGCAAACCCGGTAGCATCGGTGGTCGCTTGAGTCGTGCTAAGCGAACCGCCACCGGCGGTTACAGCGAAGGTAACCGGTACACCCCCAATCGGGATGTTGTTCGCTCCGGATACACGCACCACGAAAGGCTGTATGGTCTGGCTGGGTTGCCCGGTTTGTCCATTGCCAGAAGTAAGAGATAGCGTGGTGGCTGTGGCGGCCAGTCCCGTAGCGTTAAAAAGCAATTGGGTGTCCGGAATCTGGGGGCTGGTTACCCTAATCACATTAGGGCCGGGTGTGTTTCCTAGACGGTAGAGGTTCTGGAACGATCCATCAGGATTCGCAAGGCCGTTGTAATAGAGTAGTGCTCCGCCGCCCTCAGTAACCGTGAAAAGCAGCAGTCCGCGAACTGGATTGGTATAAGCGTCCACTGTCTTCACTATGAAGGGGGCAACAAGATCTTGTCCCACGATGCCTGATTGGTTATTGCCGCTGACAATCGACAGGACTGTAGGAAGGCCGGCAATGCCTTGCGCAGTAAATGTAATGGAGTTAGTAAACGGGGATCTGACGGAAACGGTGTTCGCGCCAGCCAGTTCCCCTAGCCGCAAGGTAGACGATGCTTTGCATGCATTGTCGATGGGGACATTTGTGGCCGTAACGCTCCCACCACCTGAGGTTACCGCAAAGGTCATTACTGTTCCAGGCATGCAGGGAGAAATGACAACCACCAGAGGGGCTGCCAGCGTTTGGGCCACGGTCCCGGTCTGGATGTTGCCTGAGTCATGAGAAATTTGGCAACTGATAATGAATGCAATGGTCCGTTGCGGGGCAGTAAACGTAATGGGATTTGTATTAGGAGCTGCGGAGTTGGCCGAGTAGGAAACGGGGATGTTGGTAGTGGCCGAAATGCCAGTGGTTGTCATAAAAACACCGGTTACAAAAAGACCGGCGCCGGGGATATACGCGACGCTGCTGACGAAATTCAGTCTAACGGCGTTTCCGGCTAAGGTGACGGTGATATTGCCAGCCCCTGCGCCTTGCACCACTGGGGTGCCGGAAAGTTCTCCGCCTCCAAAAGTTAAAAATATAACTGAACCAGCCAGAACAGTTCCTGCGTTGGCAGGTATGATACTTGTTTGTCCAATGGCCTGAATGGCATCTCCAGAACATAACTGTACGGCGTTCGCGGTGGGCACGAAGCCCACGCCCTGCGCCTGTAATTTGCTTGGGGCCGTCATGGTAACCAGCAAAAACGCCAACCCAAGAGATACTCGGAGGCTAATGCGCCACGGCCGGTCAGTAACTCCCAACGTGGAGAATGATTTCAGAATGACTTGATTTAACTGCATAGAAGCTCCTGTTTCCTGCGATCTCATGTCTTTTAATATAATCCTCACTTACAAAAAATCAAAGGGTTAACCAACTGAGCGGGAGTAGGATCAATGGCACGGTTAAGCGAGTCCCGGCGTCTTCTGTTGCATCATGGATGCGAGGGATGAAGTCCTTCCTTGTGGTTCCCCGTTGCAGCTCAACTGGCCATCTCGTTCATGGCATCTTCTGAATTTTTGCGAAGCGATCGGATATTAGCTCGTGGAGTCGATCGACCTTGTTATGGAGATGCGCAATCTCCAGTTCGGCCTTGAGGTTCACTTCGTAATCGAGATCGGCGCGGATGCGATCTTTCGCCGAGTGGCGGTTTTGGCCCATCATGATGATGGGGGCCTGCAGCGCAGCCAGCGCGGAGATGCCGAGATTCAGTAGGATGAATGGAAACGTATCAAAGGCTTGCGCGGCCAGAGCCACATTTAGCCCCATCCAGCCGATGAGTATCGCCGTGAAAATGAGAACAAATGTCCAGGAACCACCGAATGCCGCCACGTGATCAGCGATGCGCGCACCAAAGGTGAGTGATTCCTCCACCTCCACATTGGCATTGCGGGCAACCGGGTTACGCAGCAGCTCATTGGTAGAGCGCAACTTACGGCCCATGACCGCCAGCAAGTCGAGGGCCGCATCGGGATGCTTTGTTACCAGGGCAAGCACATCGGTCCGGTCAAAAATGAGTAGGTCGGAGTCCTCTGTGGCTACCGCGGTAGCAGTTCGCGGGCCGCCGTCGAGAAGCGAAATCTCTCCAAATACTTCGCCTGGTGGATACTCTGCAAAGACAATCTTTGTTCCCTCTGTTGAGTCACTCGAGACTTCGACCTGGCCATCACGAACGATGTACAGCGAATCGCCCACATCCCCGCGAGTGAAAATGATCTGCCCTTTGGAAAAGTGTCTCGTGTCTATTAACGAAGATATCATCGCCAGCTCATCGTCCTCCAACGCAGCAAACAAGGAAGTATTGCGCAGAATGTTAACTAGATCGGACATGACAATCCTCCCACTCTGGCGATTTCCTGTGGCGCGATATAGCATAAGTGTAAATTGATCTTGGAATTTTCAGGCTTATTTTCCTGGTAATTATGATCCTTTACAGTTAAGGCCTCTGCCAGAGGACTCGATACTGCGTGACTGTATGTTGGGCACCTTGGGCCAGTAAGAGTTCGCAGCTGCGGTATCAATTGCCCAGTACATCAGGTACAATCAGTCCAGCTTTTGGTATATGCCGGAAGTCATTCTTGGAGCTAAAAATGAGCATGTTGGATATGAAAGATCAAGATGGAGAGTTCGTAATGAACGGAGGGGCGCAAAACCTTCTCAAAAAGTTGAAGTGGGGTGCTATCGCAGTTGTCGCCCTCTTCATATTGTTGGTGGGAAATCCGTTGGGCACAATCGGTGCTGGAGAGCGTGGAATTCAACTGCGCTTTAACGCTGTCACCGGCAAGATTCTCGGCGAAGGCCTCTATTTCCGGATTCCGTTGGTCGAGCGAATCATCCGGATCGATATAAAAATTCAGAAGGAGCAAGCCACGGCCACCGCTGCTTCGAAGGATCTGCAGACCGTGCATTCGGAAGTCGCCGTCAATTTTCATATTGACCCCAATCGAGTCGCGGGCATCTATCAGGAAGTAGGCGTGGACTATAAAGAACGTATCATCGACCCGATGTTGCAGGAAGGCGTAAAGGCCATAACGGCTCGTTTTACCGCCGAGGAACTGATTACCAAACGCGAGCTGGTGAAAGATGAGATCAGAGTTTTGTTGCGCGACAAGCTCCAACCCACTGGCATCGTCGTCGACGATTTCAACATTGTAGACTTCGGTTTTTCGGCCTCATTCAACAGCGCCATCGAAGCCAAGGTGACAGCCGAACAGAGCGCGCTGGCAGCCAAGAATAAGCTCGAGCAGATTAAGTTTGAAGCTGAGCAGCGGGTGGCCGAAGCGCGTGGCAAGGCCGAAGCCATTCGCGTGGAAAGTGAAGCGCTGCGTTCCAATCCGCAGATTCTCGACTTGCGCGCGCTGGAAAAGTGGGATGGTGTGCTGCCGCAAGTTACCGGTTCCGGCGGAGTCCCCTTCATCAACATCAACCGCGCCGCCGGCCGCTGATGGCTGGAACATTTTTGAGATTACGCCTGCATGCGGCGCAGCTTCCCGCCGCGCTCCAGCCGGTAGTGTTCATTCCTCCAAATAATATGGTTGCCGAGGAAGCTGTATGCCCATATCAGCAGCGCCCAGGCATCGCGCAGCGGAAGCATCCAGAAATATCTGCGGATCAGTGGGTCTCCAGTAACCGCGCTCCCTGATACCCATGCCGCCAACCACCGGGAGAAGAGTACTGCTGTAAGTGTAATGGTGGGGACCACGGCTCCCATGCCAGCGGTAAATGGCAATAGTGCCAGAGGCACACCATAGGCGAAAATAAGGCCGGGGTACCCGGCTGGACTGCATGACTTGATGGTCCTTGCCCAACGCAACTGTTGGCGGAAGGTATCTTTCCAGCGGCGACGCGGCAGAAACGTAGAAACTACGGTATGCGATAGATACACTTGGTAGCCTTGCCGTGCGATCTGATTGCCGAGGATGAAGTCATCTGCCAGGTAAGCGAGCCACGGGGCGAATCCGCCGATTCCCGCAATCTGCTTTTTTCGCGTCGCCAAAGTTGCGCCCAATCCAAATCGCATGCCGCCCAACATACGTCCCAACAAAACCTGTCCTGAAAAATCTCCGGACATGCTGAGCGCCTCCAACAGCGAATTGAGTCCGCGTTCGCGGATCCCTCTGTAAAGGCAGGTCACCAAGCCAATTTTTTCATTTCTCAATGGGCTCACGATACGTCGCAGATAGTCCGTGGCAACTCGAATATCCGCGTCGCTAATCACCACAATTTCAAATTCTGCTGCCTCCACCATTGCCTGTAGCTTGACTGCTTTGGGGTTGGTATCGGCGACATCGGAGATAAACATCACCTTTGCAGGGATGAGCGGATATGCTTTCCTCAGCATCTCAATAGTCCAAAGCGCGGCATCAGAATTGTCACGCAGGCAAAATATTATTTCGTATCGAGGGTATTCCTGCTGGAAGTAGGAACTCAGCGTTTCATAGAATTGAGGTTCAATTCCGGAGACAGGTTTCAGTATTGAAACCGGCGGGACATAATCTGTCTGAGGTTCTTTTTCCTTTAGGAATCGGGTCGCGGCGACAACAACCCCAAGATGATATATGCAGGAGCCAGCCACGACAGCCAGCGGGAGATAATAGAGAAATAGTAATTCCCAGTCGATCATTGATCCCCGCAACTCGGCTGACAAATTAATTTCGCTGGCCGGTTCCCGTCTGCATCAC
>SHUM01000033.1 GCA_009691245.1 Acidobacteriota bacterium
CAAGGTGCCCCCTCCCTGGCGGTCGGGGCTCTGATCCGCGCGAAAAAACGAAAACCCCCACTCTGGAGAATGGGGGTTCCCGAATCTACTCCAGTGCAATTGCTATTGAGTTACTCAGGACGCAGCGTGATGACCACGCTCTTCGACATGGTGTAGTAGTTGAGCGCTTCCAGTCCGTGCTCCTGGCCGAGGCCGCTCTGCTTCCATCCGCCGAAAGGCATTTCGTCGAAAATGATCTGCGCCGAGTTCACCCAGGTGTAGCCGGCTTCCAGGTTCTCCGCCGCGTAGTGAGCCTTGTACAGGTCTGAACTGAACACCGACGAGCCCAGGCCGTAGATGTTGTTGTTGGCGCGCTCGACGGCTTCCTCGATATTCTTCACCCGGAAGATGGGCAGCGCGGGCCCGAAGCATTCGTCCTGCGCAAGCTGCGCGTCATCCGGCACATTTTCCACCAAGGCGGGCATCAGGAAATTACCTTTCTCGTACTCCTTGCCTTCGGGACGATTGCCGCCCACCAGCACGCGCGCGCCGCGCTTCACGGCGTCGGCGATTTGATCTTCCACTTCCTTGCGTTGTCCGTCGGTGTGCAACGGGCCGAGGCGGGCTTTCTCGTTGAAGCCATCGCCGATGGTGAGTTTCTTCACTTTGTCCACCAGCTTGCCGACCACGTAGTCATACACGGAGTCGAATACATACAGGCGCTTCACGGCGAGGCAGGCCTGACCGCAGTTGAAGAAGCGTCCCACGGCTGCCGCGCTGATGGCTTCGTCGAGGTTGGCATCATCGCAGATGATCATCGGATCGGAACCGCCCAGCTCCAGCGTTACATGCTTCAGCGTATCGGCTGCGGTGCGCATGACGTTTTTGCCGGTGTCGGTGGCGCCGGTGAAGGCGATTTTGTGAATCTTAGGATTCTCCAGCAATTCCTGTCCGACGCTTGACCCCGGTCCGGCGACCACGTTCAGCGTGCCTTCCGGCAGCCCGGCTTCAGAGAGAATCTGGCAGACGCGCACGGTGGTCAGCGGTGTGGTGCTGGCCGGCTTGATGACGAAGCTATTACCCGCAAGCAATCCGGGAGCCAGCTTGTTGCCGAGCAGCGAGACCGGGAAATTCCAGGGAATGATCGCGCCGACGACGCCGATCGGTTTTCGCAGCACCATGCCGAAGCGGCCTTCGGCGATGGGAATCTGCAGGCTGCGCAGGTTCTTTCCGAGTCCAGCGTAATATTCCATGGTGTGCTGGAAGCGGCGAATCTCCATGCGCGCTTCCTTGATGGGCTTACCCTGTTCCTTGGTGAGGCTGGTGGCCAGTTCATCAATGTGCGCCGCGATGCCGCGGGCGGCCTTGAACAGCGTTTCGCCGCGCTGAGCGGGCGAGACCTTGGACCATTTCTTCAGCGCAATCTCCGCCGCGTCCACCGCCATGCGAACATCTTCTTTATTCCCCTTCGATACCGTGTCTACCACGGTTCCGTTGGAAGGATTCATAACTTTTGTGGACTCGCCACTCTTTGATTCCAATTCCTGCCCGGCGATATAAAGCTTTGCCATTTCGCGTAACCTCTCTAAGTTTATTGGGTGTAAAAAGTGCTGGTCTCAATGAGTAATGGAAACCCCGCGCCATTCCAAAGTCCGGGATGACGCGGCTACCAAGGCAGGCTTATGCCCCTACGCACTGGTAGCCGCGTCAAGCGCATTTCTTGGCGCGGGCTTTTCCTGAACGCTATACCGGCCTGCTTACAGTCCGGCGTAAACGACGCCCTTGGGCTCGATGTAATAATCCAGCGCCTCGGGGCCGTGCTCGCGACCGATGCCGCTCATCTTCACGCCGCCGAAAGGCAGTTCATCATAGCCGTAGTGCAGCGAGTTGATCCAGGTAATGCCGGCCTGAATCTTGTTCGCCGCCTTGTTGGCGCGGGACAGGTCCTTGGTCCAGATGGAGGAGCCGAGGCCGAACATAGAGCTGTTGGCCAGGCGGATCGCTTCGTCCAGATCCTTTACCTTGAAGACGGGCAGGGCGGGGCCGAAGACTTCTTCTTGAACCAAACGCGAATCGTGCGGGACATCCACCATCAACGTTGGCTCGAAGAAATTCGAGGTCTTGAAGCCTGACGCAGCCTTGCCGCCGGCCAGAACTTTGCCGCCGCGCTTGATCGCGTCTTCCACTTGCTCCTGCACTTCGGCGCGCTGCGCGTCGGTGTGCAATGGGCCGATGCGGGTGTCCTTCTCGGTGCCCAGACCGACCTTCAACTTCTTCACCTTGCCCACAAGCTGTTCAACGAAGGCATCGTAAACGTTCTCAAAGACGTACATGCGCTTCACGCCCAGGCACTGCTGGCCGCAGTTAAAGTAGCGGCCCACGGCGCCCATTGACGCGGCGCGAGCGAGGTCCGCATCGTCGCAGACGATCATCGGATCGGAGCCGCCCAGTTCCAGCGTAACGCGCTTGAACGTGCGTCCGGCGACTTCCATGATGTGCTGGCCGGTGTTGGATGCGCCGGTGAAGGCCACGCGGCGAACCTTGGCGTTGGAGATCAACTCTTCGCCGACGCTCGAACCGGGGCCGGTAACGATGTTCAACACGCCCTTGGGCAGGCCTGCTTCATTCATCAGCTCGATCACGCGAATCGCGGTCATTGGCGTGCTGCCCGCCGGTTTGATGACCATGGTATTGCCCGCCACCAGTGCGGGGCCGACCTTGGTGCCCATCAGGGTGATGGGGAAGTTCCACGGCACGATGCCGGCGCAGACGCCGATGGGGCGTCGCATCACCAAGCCGAAAGCGTTCTTGTTCGGGAAGTCCGGCAGCGAAACATGGGCGCCGCGAACCTTGGTGGCCAGTCCGGCGTAGAAATCCAGGCCGTGCAGGAAGTGCTCAATCTCGGTCATGGCTTCGCTGACCGGCTTGCCTTGCTCGCGATTCAGCAGCGCCGCCAACTCCGGCACATGATGATGCACGGCGTCATGCGCCTTCGAGAGCAAACGCGCGCGCTCTTGTACGCCAGTGTCCGACCAGGCTTCAAACGCCGCATCCGCTGCGTCAATCGCGCGCTTGGCATCCTCCGCGCCGCCCTTTGGTACGAAGCCGACAAGCTCTCCGGTGGCGGGGTCGCGTACTTCCGAGACCGCGCCGCTAAGCGCGTCCACCTGCTCGCCGTTCACAAAATTCTTAAGTCTCAATCCAGTTGCTTCCGCTGTTGACATGAATCCTCCCTTAATCTTTCTGAAGTCTCTCTGATCTAGTCAAAACAAAATCTAAAACTTGAATTTTAACAGGTAACTCATTAAAAGTACTGGTGATATAACACCGTTATTTGCCTGTGTACTTGGCCTGCCGCTTCTGCAAATAAGCACTGACTCCCTCGCGGGCATCCGCGCTAACGTAAAGTTGCTGGAGCGTTTCGTGCTCGATCACGATGCCTTCGTGGATGCCGGTTTCGAGCGACATACGCGCCGATAGCTTGATGCGGCCCACGGCCATGGAGGCCTTGTTGGGTGGGCAGAACTGACGGGCGTAGGCCAGTGTCTCTTCCCAGAACGTGGCTGGTTCGTAAACGTAATGGAGGATGCCCAGGTCGAGCGCTTCTTCAAAAGCCAGCGCGCGGCCGGTGGCGATGATCTCGACGGCCTTGGCGTAACCGATAATGCGCGGCAGACGTTGCGTGCCGCCCACGCCGGGCTCGAGGCCAAGATTAATTTCAGGCAGGCCCAGACGCCCGCCATCGCGCTTGGCGACGCGGATGTCGCAGGCCAGCGCAATCTCAAATCCACCGCCCATGCAGTGGCCGTTGATGGCCGCGATCACCAGCTTTGGCGTCAGCTCCAGGCGCCGCGCGGTCTCCTGAGCGTGCAAGGAAAAGTAGTAGAAGTAGCTCGGCGATTTCTCGTTGAGCATCTTGATGTCCGCGCCGCCGCAGAAAAACTTGTCGCCTTTGCCGCGCAGGATGATGACGAACACCTCGTCATCCATGCGCGCCTGCAGGATGGCGTCATCCAGATCACGCATCATCTCATGGCCATAAGCGTGCGCCGGAGGGCTGTTCAATTCAATGATAGCCAGCCCGTTATCTACTGTGTAATCGACCAATTTTGCCATTCGCTTGCTCCTCGTTGAGATTAATGACGGACAGGAACGAACCTCTTCCGCAGCCGCTGGGCCGCAGTATCTCGCCTGATTCCATAGAAGTACGGTACGAAACATCCAAGAATATCACAGGAAGCTCAGGTGTGCCAGCGCGAATTCACATCCAATTCCGGCTTTGCAGAAATGCCCAAACTCCGGATTGCAAAGTGTGGGATAATTTCAGAATGCGGAGGCGATTCTCTTATGCCGGACTCTTGATTTTTTTGCTCCGAGCAACACTAATTCACGCTCAAACAGTTGAAAATCAGTGGCTGATTCTTAAGGTGGATACCCATTCGCGTGGACCGTACGGTAATCAGGAAGAAAAATCTTGTGTCCGGGTGTATTCAAACGGGAGCGTCAGCTACTCCAAGTGGTGGAGACCGTTGGACCGACTTATAGATGGTGATACAGGGAAGGAGATTAAGCAGAATCAGTCCTTTTCGTATTCCCTCCAATTAGAGCAGTGGGATGTAGCCGGGTTCGAAGAATTTCTGAAGTAAAATTACGTAAAAAGGATACCGAGCTTCTTTACCCCGCCGCACCCTCCTGTCGACTTTATCGAAACGATCACCCTTGAGATTCCATATGGCAAGGGGAAGTCTAAGACAATCGCCACAAGAGAATATTATGTTGCAAGCATGAAAGAAATGGTTCGATATCCATCTGCCCTAATACTACTGATGAATAAAATAGATGCAATCATGCAAAAAGCAATCGAAGGAAAAGCATCCACAGATATACCAGCTGATTGCAATTTAGCTTCCAGCACTGTGCCGTCAATTCCATAGACTAACGAATGTCAATCTGTGCGGGCATGCGGGCCCAGCCGGTGGTGCGGGCGAAGGCCTCGATTTCGATGAGCTGCGCGCGGGCCTGGTCGAGTGGGGAGGCCCACATTCTGGCGCTGCCGCGGGCGCGCTCCAGCAGCAGGTCGAGAAGCCGTTTGCGCTTGGGGAATTCGACGAGAAGCACGTCGTCGCCGGCGGCGATGCCGGATTTCTGCTTGATCATTTCAAGAGCGCGCTCCATGCCGCCCAACTCATCCACCAGGCCGTTGGCCTTGGCCTGCGTGCCGGTCCAGACGCGGCCTTGCGCGAGCTTGTCCACCTGCTCGGGAGTCATCTTGCGGGCGGCGGCGACCTTGCCAACAAACTTGTTATAGAAATCGGTCATCAGTGCACGCACGCGAACGCGTTCCTCTGGAGTATAGGGGCCGTAATCGGAGTCGAGGCGCGAGAAGTTGCCGCGCGAGATCACCTCTTTGTTGATCCCCAGCTTGTCGTAGAGGCCCTTCAGGTTGAACTTGCCGTAGACAATTCCAATGGAGCCGGTGAGCGTGCCAGCCTCGGCGATGATGGGATCGCCGGTCATGGCTAGATAATATCCGCCCGAGGCGGCCACGTCCGACATCGAGAATACGAGAGGTTTCTTCTTGCTGAGCAGATTCATGCGTCGCCAGATTTCATCAGACGCAAAGGCGTCGCCGCCGGGCGAATCAATGCGCACGATCACGCCCTTGATGTCGTCGTCTTCTTCGACATCTTTCAGCACCTCGCCCATGGTCTCCGCGCCGAGTGTCTTGCCACCCATTACAGGATTGTGAGATTCCTTGCCGGAGGTAATATCACCCACGGCATAAACGACCGCGATGCGCGGCGACTTGTTCTTGAGCGTGGGGGCGGTAGCAGTTCTATAATCTTCCACATCCACTTGCGGTGCGTCCTCTTCGCTCTTGCCGCCGGCAACTTCCTTCTCCACTTCGTCCGCGTAACGCAGCGCGTCAACCAAACCGGCCCGCTCGGCGCGGGCTGGCTCGAATGGGCCGGACTCTTCAATCAACTTGCGCATTTCCTCAACGGGCTTGCGGCGCGCCGCGGCGATGGTGGTCAGGAAGCCGCCATAGATGTCGTCCATCATGGACGTGGAGGCCTCACGGAAAGCCTCGCTCATCTGATTGGTCTTGAACACATCGGCGAAATTCTTGTAGGCTCCGATCTGTTCGAGGTCCGCCTGAACGCCAATCTTAGCCAGGCCATCCTTGAAGAACATTACCTCCATGCGGATGCCCTTGACGTCCAGAGCGCCCGCCGGCGAGAGGTAGAGTTTGTCGGCGACGCTGGCCAGATAGTATTCCCGAGAGCCTGAGACGCCGAGCAGCGCGGTAATCTTCTTGCCGCTGGTGCGGAAGTCAGCGAGCGCGCGGCGCAGTTGCTGGAGCTTGCCCCAACCCATTCCCAAGCGACCAGGCTGGAGCAGAATGCCAGTGATTCGATTATCGATTTTGGCGCGCTCGATGGTGCGGATTAACGACACCATGGTCATGGGCTGCCGCTCGCCGAGCAACTGTCCGGCGATGTCGGGCGAGACCTGTTCCGGGACATCGCCGGAAATATCCAGCACCAGCGTGGAATTTTCCTTGATGTTGGGTCTGCCGCTGCCATAGTACGCGCTGTAGAGGGTAACCAATGTGATCAGAGTAAAGGCCAGGGAAAAGCCGGTGAGCAATCCAAAGAACCACTTCTTCACAAGAACCTCTCAATTCGTATCGCTACACCCGCGAGGGCGCCTTGCTCACGGGAACCTGTTCCGTAATTTTGATGCCGTAAGCCTCCAGCGCGACTACTTTGCGCGGATGATTGGTCAGCAGGCGGACGGTTTTTAATTGCAGATCGGAGAGAATCTGCGCGCCGATGCCGCTCTCATGCTGGACACGCCGCGCGAACTCTGGTTCATTCTCTGCCGGGACGGGACGCGCATGGGAGACAATGCGCGCGGGCAATCCGTTCTCCGGGTTTTCGATATGGAAGCCCATGCCGCTCTGGTGGAGATAAAGCAGCACGCCGCGTCCTTCCTTGCCGATGCGCTCCAGAGACTGATGCACCAGCGTGTGGCACTGGCAGCGCGTGGAGGCGAAAACATCGCCCAACAGGCAGTGCGAATGCACACGGACCAGGACGGGGGTGTCGCCAGCGATGGCGCCCATTACCAGCGCAATGTGCATTCCTGCGTCCACGTCGGATTCATACGCGATCATGCGGAACTCGCCATACTCAGTGTCGATGACGGACTCGGCCAGGCGGCGAACGTAGCGCTCTGTCTTCAGGCGGTAGCGGATCAGGTCGGCGACCGAGACCATCTTCATGTTGTGCTCGCGAGCAAATATTTCGAGTTGCGGGAGTCGTGCCATCGTGCCGTCGTCGTTCATGATCTCGCAGATCACACCGGCGGGGACCATGCCGGCAAGGCGAGCCAGATCCACTGAAGCCTCGGTCTGCCCAGCGCGCACCAGCACACCCCCGTTGCGCGCGCGCAGCGGTGGTATGTGTCCGGGACGCGCGAGATCAGCCGGCTTACTGGCCGGGTCAATGGCTACTTGAATCGTGCGCGCGCGGTCGGCGGCGGAAATGCCTGTGGTGGTGCCCACTTTGGCGTCAATCAATTCGCAGAAGGCCGTGCCGAAGGTTGCCGTGTTGCGCGTGGTCTGCAGGGGAATTTGCAAGTGGTCGAGGCGCTGCTCAGTCATGGCCAGGCAGATGAGGCCGCGGCCATGCTTGGCCATGAAGTTAATGGCCTCCGGCGTAATGCTCTCGGCGGACATGGTCAAGTCGCCTTCATTTTCGCGGTCCTCATCATCGACCACGATTACCATGCGACCGGCCTGGAACTCGGCAATGGCCTCTTCAATGGTGGCTAGTGGTGATCCGTATGCCCTGGCATCACTCATGTTCAAAGTCCTTCCTCGATTCACTCTTTCCCTTGCCTTTAAAAATTATAACGCGTTTGACGGGCCGGTGGTGGCGCTCTTGGTGAGCTAGTCCACGATGGGGCTTAAGTGGAGCAGGCATTCCTGCCTGCCCTCCAGGGACAGGTCTGGAGACCTGTCCCTAGCAGGACATTAAGTTGACGGCATCGGACGTCACTCCTACAATGGGATTTCGATTAAAGGGGACCGTGACTCGATCCTGCCGCTTCGGTCTGAATTTATGCTGCGCTTTTACAATACGCTCACCGCACGCACCGAGGATTTTGTTCCTCTGGAGAATCGCAAGGTGCGCATGTACATCTGCGGGCCGACGGTGTATGGCTTCGCGCATATCGGCAATTTCCGCACCTTCTTGTTTGGCGACATCCTGCGCCGCCACATCCGTCACAGCGGCTACGACCTGCTCCACGTGATGAACATCACCGACGTGGACGACAAGACCATTCGCAACTCCATTGCCGCGGGTCTCTCGCTGCGTGATTTCACCGACCAGTATATTGCCGCGTTCAATGAGGATTGTCAGCGCCTGCGCCTGGAGCAGCCCGAGCTGGTGGTGCGTGCCACCGATCACATTCAGGAGATGGCTCACGCTATCAAGCAGCTTCAGGACAAGGGCTTCACTTACACCAGCGAAGGGTCCATCTATTACCGCATTGCCAACTTCGCGAATTACGGCAAACTCTCGAAGATCGACGTAGAAGGAATGATGGCCGGGGCGCGGGTCGATAACGACGAGTATGAGAAGGCGGATGCACGGGACTTCGTTCTCTGGAAAGCGCCGAAGGAAGGCGAGCCGTTCTGGGAGACCGAGATCGGGCCGGGTCGTCCGGGCTGGCACATTGAGTGCTCCGTGATGGCCGGCAAATATCTCGGCGACACATTTGACATTCACGCCGGCGGGGTTGATCTGGCGTTCCCGCATCATGAGAATGAGATTGCCCAGTCGGAGGCTCTCACCGGCAAACAGTTCGTGCGCTACTGGCTGCACGCCGAGCATCTGCTGGTGGATGGCCAGAAGATGTCGAAGTCGCTCGGCAATTTCTACACGCTGCGCGACCTGCTCGACAAGGGCTATGCGGCGGAGTCGATTCGCTATCTGCTGTCCTCCGTCCCTTATCGCAAGCAGTTGAATTTTACGTTGGAAGGGCTCCGGCAGGCAGCAGCGGCGATTGAGCGTCTGCGCAACTTCCGTTTTCGTCTGGCGAATTCGGATATTCCCGAGGGTGTTCATCTGGAAATTCAGGCGAAGGCAGCGGCATTTCCCTCCGCGATGCGTACTGCCCTCGACGATGATCTGAATACGGCGGCGGCGCACGGCGCGCTGTTCGAGCTGGTGCGCGATGCCAATACGGCGATCGACGCGGGTCAACTCCGCAAGAGTAATATTGCCGGACTGCTTGCGGCGATTGACGAATGGAACATCATCTTTGACGTGATGCCGATCGAGTCCGAGATCGGGGCGGGGAATTCGAATGGCCGGTTGAGCCCGGAGCAAGTGGAGGCCCAGCTCGCCGCGCGATTGGATGCGCGCAAGCAGCGGCAGTTCGCGCTCGCCGACCAGATCCGCGATGATCTCATCGCGGCGGGCATCATTATCGAAGATTCAAAAGGCGGATCGCGCTGGCGTTACAAGTGATTGGATGCCTGAGCGGTAGCTGATTCGTGTGAGCGGATGGGATTATGCAGATGCCGTTAGCGATCTCACCTGCCAGATTGTGGCGAAAAATGGTTCGCGCCGCGTCGCTCGCCCGTTTGCGTCGAGCGGGCTTGACCACCGCGAAAGCCCGGCTGGGTCGGGCAGGCGAAGAAGCGGCCTACTGGCATCTTCGTGAGCAGGGCTTCGTGATGGTCGCGCGCAATTATCGTCCGGAAGGACTAAAGGGCGAGATTGATCTGATCGGCTGGGAGGGCGGCACATTGGTATTTGTGGAAGTAAAGTCGCGCAGCCGCACCGATCTGCAAGCTCCCGAAGCCGCCGTGGATCGTGCCAAGCAAGGCCATGTGCTGGCAGCGGCGCGACAGTACCGGCACCATGCGCGGCAGGAGTCGGCTCCGGTGCGATTTGATATTGTCAGCGTCGAGTATTCCAATGAGAACGCTACGGACGCGCCGCGCATTCAACATCTCCGCGAAGCTTTCCGATAGATCAAGAGAGAATCAGCTCTAGGGAGTTTCCTTGCCTGAGTTGCGCAAAGACCCCATCACCGGACGCTGGGTGATCATCGCCACGGAGCGCGCCAAGCGGCCCACGGATTTTCTGCGCGAGCCCTCCACCCACGCTCACGGAGACTTCTGCCCATTTTGTCCCGGCAACGAGGCGAAGACGCCGTCGGAAATTCTGGCCTATCGCGGGAATGGCTCCACGCCCAATTCGACGGGCTGGACCGTGCGCGTGATCCCCAATAAATTTCCGGCGCTGGGCATCGAAGGCGACTTGGGTCGCATGGGCGAAGGACTGTTCGACAAGATGAACGGCGTGGGCGCCCATGAAGTGATTATCGAAACGCCCGAGCACGAAGGCACCTTCAGCCGGCTTACTGAAAAAGGGTTGGAAGATGTACTCTGGGCTTATCGCGACCGCATTGTGGACCTGCGCAAGGACCGCCGCTTCCGCTATATTTTAATTTTCAAAAATCACGGCGAAGCAGCAGGCGCGTCGCTGGAACACCCGCATTCCCAGTTGATCGCTCTGCCCATTGTGCCCATCCGCGTGCGCGAGGAAGTGGATGGCGCCAGGCAGTATTACTCGCTCAAGGAGCGTTGCATTTTCTGCGACATGATCCGCCAGGAGATGGATTCCAAGGTGCGCGTAGTGGATGAAAACGAAAGCTTCGTAGTCATCGAGCCCTATGCGCCGCGCTTCCCCTTTGAGACGTGGATATTGCCCAAGGTGCATGAGTCGCATTATGAAAATGGGCAGATGCGCGAGTTTCAGAATTTGTCGCGGGCGCTCAAGAAGCTGGTCTCGCAGATGGACCAGGTGCTGGAGCGGCCTGCCTATAATATGGTCATACACACCTCACCCGTGCAGGAGCTGACCAGCGCGCACTATCACTGGCATATAGAACTGATGCCTAAGCTGACCCGCGTCGCTGGCTTCGAGTGGGGCACTGGGTTCTACATCAACCCCACCCCGCCGGAAGAGGCCGCGCAGTTTCTGCGCAACGCCGAGATCTAACAGGCTGCCGATAAACTCTCCAGAGATGTCTTTCCGAAGCTCGGCGTATTTTGCCGGGCTGAGGAATCTGTTTTTGTTTTAGCAGTACGGGACAAAAGCAGATTCCTCGCTCGGCTCGGAATGACAAAGAAAAACAGTAATTCAGCAATCCTAAGCAACAGGGACTACTTGCCCGGTTGCCTTGTCATTGAGGTGGCTCAATACGATAGTGGGAGATAGGAGTGGAGCGGCGGCGCGAATGTGGAATTTCATTAGCAGATAAGGAAAGTAGCCGAAGAAGTTGCACTTGCCAACCAGGTCTCCCATGGTTGCGTAGGTAAAAAATGAATGGTGGTCCTCGTTCTCCAGAGTGGCCATCGGGATTCCCAACCGCTCGATTATGCGGAAAACCCAGAAGCCCTGGTTGGGCGTGGTCATCACCAGTTGGCCGCCGGGCTTGAGGATGCGCTTGAACTCCGAGACCGTAAAGGCCGGATTGAGCAAATGTTCGATGACTTCGGTACACCAGATCAGATCAAGCGAACTTTCAGCGAACGGCAGCTTCAAGTTGACGTCGACCTGAGTCGCGCCTGCGTAGTGAGGCTCGATATCGCAGGAGTCCACAGCATAGTGTTTCTCCTTGAGCCGTTCCGACCAATAGCCATCGCGGCAACCTACATCTAGCGCTGTTTTTTTCGCGCCCTCGCCGACCAACTGGTAGGCGATCAACTTTCCCTTCGTCGTATAACGAAGTTCGTATTGGCCAAAGTCGAGGGGAAATTTCTTGAGTTGGCGAACGATAGTTCTTAGCATTCGGTTTTCGCTGGTTGCTCCCTGATTTTCCACACTATACACCAGCGACAGGCCCGTTGTAAAAATAGGTTAGGATAGAGTGTTTGGTTGTGAGGCATAGACGGCTGCATGGAATCATTTCGTGAAATCCGAGTGCGCGTTCCGGCCTCCAGCGCGAATCTGGGACCGGGCTTTGACGCGCTGGGCCTTGCCATGGGCCTTCACCTGCGCTGCACGTTGCGACCCTCGTCTCAAGGATTACGGATTGCTGCGCAGGGAGCGGCTTCGGAAGGCATTCCCGCTGATGCCAACAACCTGATATGGCAAATATTTTCCAAGCGGGCTGGGCCGCAGGCGGGACAGAACTTTGAATTAGTGATTGAGAATGATATTCCGCTTGGTCGCGGCTTAGGCAGCAGTGCCGCCGCCGTTCTCGCCGGGCTGGCTCTGGCGAATGAGGTCAATGGTGGAGGGGGCGAGGGACAGACGCGGCAGAACCTGATCGAGCGGGCGACGGAGATCGAGGGGCATCCTGATAACGCCGCCGCCGCCGTGATGGGTGGCTTCGTGGCCAGTTGTCAGACGGAGTCCGGAAGCGTGTTGGCGCTGCCCTGCGCCGCGCCGGATAATTTTGAGGCGCTGCTGGTGATCCCGCAGTTCCAGCTATCCACCGAATCGGCCCGTGCCGCTCTGCCGGGGCAGTACGCGCGCCAGGACGCTGTGTTTAATGTGCAGCGCGTGGCGCTGCTGCTGGCCGCGTTGCAGAATGGACGAATTGACCTTTTGGGCGAAGCCATGCGCGACCGCATCCATCAGCCCTATCGCGCCCCGCTGGTGCCGGGCTTCGAGGAAATACTCAAGTTGCGAAATATCCCCGGGCTGCTGGGGACGGCGTTGAGTGGGGCCGGCCCCAGCGTGCTGGCGTTTTGCCAACCGCTGCCGGGCAACTCCGCACAGGACGCACCTGCTGCCGCCATCCAGGACTGCTTCAGGAAGAATAATGTGGAATCAAGCGCCGTGCGGCTGCCGATAGACCATGATGGCATTGTCATTGAGAGGAGCTCGTAACTTCCGTGGACTCACCTGTGTCTCACAGCCCATCGTCGCCGATGCCCAGAGTTTCGTCGGATCGCCCCAGCGGACACTTGCGCTGCATTGAAACTTCCTGCGCCGCCACGTATTCTCTCGACGACACGCGCTCGGAGTGCGCCAACTGCGGCAACCTGCTCGATGTGATCTACGAACACGCCGCCGATCCGGAGGCGCTCAAGCGGCTGTGGCGTGAGCGCAAGATGTCGCTCGATCCGCGCGATCTGAGCGGAGTCTGGCGCTTCCGCGAGATCATTCCATTCCTGCGTGAGCAGGATCAGGTGGTGACGTTGCGGGAAGGGAACACGCCGATCATTGAGTCGAAGCACGCCGCCGCCTATGCCGGTCTCGACTCCATCGGCTTCAAGCATCAGGGCTTCAACCCCACCGGATCGTTCAAGGATAACGGGATGACCGCGGGCGTCACCAAAGCGTTGAACCTGGGGCGCAAGATTGTTGCCTGCGTCAGCACGGGAAACACTTCGGCATCGCTGGCGGCCTATGCCTCCTATGGCGGGCTGCATGCCGTGATCTTCATTCCCGCCGGCCAGATCGCCGCGGGCAAGCTGGCTCAGTCGCTGGAGTACGGCGCCATCACCATTCAGGTGGAGGCCAATTTCGACGGGACATGGAAAGTCGTGTCACAATTCGTCGAGCAAGCCGGCGTTTACTTGATGAACTCGGTGAACCCTTACCGCATTGAGGGACAGAAGACCATCGTGGTGGAGATCATGGAGCGGCTCAATTGGGAGCCGCCGGACTGGATCGTGTTGCCGGGCGGCAATCTCGGCAACTCCTCGGCCTTCGGCAAAGGGCTGCGCGAGATGCTTGAAATGGGGCTGATTAAGCGCATGCCGCGGCTGGCCATTATTCAGGCCGAAGGCTCGGCGCCTTTGCACCAGCTATTGTGCAAAGCCCGCGCCGAGGGCCGCGCGCCGCTGAGTTATCCCGCGCCCGTAGTCGCTGATCCCAGGACGCTGGCCACTGCGATCAAAATTGGCGCTCCGGTTTCCTGGCGCAAAGCGTTGCGTGAATTAGAATCCACCAACGGCGTATGCGAATCTGTAAGCGAGCAGGAGATTGCCGACGCCAAGGCCGTCATCGGTCAAGCGGGCATCGGCTGCGAACCGGCTTCCGCCGCCAGCCTGGCGGGAGCCAGGAAGCTGGTCGCCGCCGGAATCATCAAGCCTTCGGAGCGTGTGATTGGAGTCCTCACCGGCAACATGCTGAAGGACCCCATGTACTCACTGGCGTACCACGAAGGAACTCTGTCCACTCACGACGCGGACGGCGACCGGCGCATTGTGCCGCGTTTTCCCAATCGTCCCGTTGTGGTGCCTCCCGATCCTGCCGCGATCATGAAAGCGCTGGAGTCGGTTCGCCAGCGAGGCTAGAAAATCTGCATAGTTTTGGTGAAGAGAGCACGGGCTCCCATCGCAAAGGAGCCACCACCGGAAGGCAGCGGTCGAGCGCCGTCTGGCGTGCTCGTTGAGCAACCACTCTCTCTGGTAGCGGCCCTGTTTCGCCATTCGTGCGATCCGCAACCACTCGGTCCAGTCGGTCCTATAGGTACGGTTAGGACGGTAAGCTAAAAATAACCTCCTGATTTTCTAATATCCTTCTCACCACAATCCGATAGAAACTTTGAGCAAGGCCCTGAAACGGTTTGAGTCCGCTCCGGCCGCCCTGCTGCAATCATTGCAGACGGATGCATCTGAATGGGAGATGGGTAATCGTATGAAGGCACATAACTGGGGAATCCAGGCTACATCCATATCCGGCTCCTACGCAGAGCCCTCGGCATTCGCCGCCAATTGGTGGGATGGCGTGCGAGCGCTGCCAACGCTTCCTTCCGTTCTCTTTCGCTTCCTTGGGCTGGTGGGAGATTCACGGAATACTGTGGAGGAGATTGCAGAATTTGTCTGTCAGGACCCTGCCCTGCTAGCCCGCGTTCTTCCCGTGCTTCCTGAAGGATTCTCCAGTGTCGATGACAAGCCTCTGCGTCAGGCCATCAGTTCGCTTGGACGTGATCGGTTGCGGGCGCTGGCGCATACCACTCCCTTGGTCCGATCCCTCGACACAGCCTGTTCGGGGTCTTACGCCGCGACGCTGTGGGAGCGTTCCTTGCTGTGCGCCACTGCAGCGCAGGCGGCGGCCAGTTTCCTGGGACTCACTCGTCCCGAGCGCTACTACGTTGGCGGGTTGTTACACGACCTAGGGTATCTGGTCGCCCTGCAGAAGCGGTCAGACTTGTTTACTTCCGCCCTGAGGCTCTGGACACGGCGGCCTGCCGGATTACTGGAAATGGAAGCGGAGACTTTTGGCGCCAATCACTGTGAGATTGGAATCAGTGTCGCCAGGCAACTCCAGATTCATCCTTGGTTTTACCCTGCGATCGCATGTCATCACACTCCTGCGCTGGACGGGGATCAAGTGAGCCGAATCACCGCACTGGCATCGGCGTTCTGTAGTTGGCAAGGGCTGGATCTATTTCCCAAGCAGTTGTTCTCCACTCACTCATTCACCACAGGCTTCCGGGAACGCGAAGCGCGCACCCGCGAGATGCACGAGATACTGCGCGGCCTTGTCCCACAGTTACTGGAGATAGACCGGCACCACCTGTTGGCCAGCATGTTGAGTACGGTGCGCCCCACCCGCGCGGCTTTCCGCGAGAGTTTCATGGATCGGTTCGTGGCCGGGGAAAGCTGGACTCATATCTATCGATACGCACAAGCCGCCGAGACCATCGCAGCGGTGGCATGATCGAAATTACGGTGCCGATTACTTCCGAATCACCTAACCAAACGCAAGGTGTCGCAGACACTGGTTGCCTTCCTGCGGAAGGCCAGCGGAGTCGAGAATCAAAATACCATCTGCAAAATAAATCGCGGCCAGGTTCGCCGGTAATGGCTTGGCCTGGCCGCTAGTATTTGGATAGTACGCGTGAAGTCATCTCACGCTATGCAGTCTCGTACAAATGTTCCATAGAACAATTCGAGATGCTAATAAGCTCTCAAAAAAAGGCTCCGGACTGAAGCACATCTGATGAAAACCTTACTTCTTGCCGGTGGCGCGGAAGTTGGCCCAGCGCTTTTTTGCGGCGTCGGCGATGCGGCGGCGGCCTGCGGCGGATAGCTTGCGGCGGCCGCTCTTCTTGCGCCCTGCCTTTGTCGGGGCAGCGGCAAATTTTTGAGCGTTGACACTTTTCAGCAGGCGAATCGCCTGATTGATTCGCTCGACGTCACGTTCCAGCTCACGTATTGCTGTCTCGATTCCAGTAGTCGGCATTCTGATTCCCTCCTAGTTTGTAATCCCAATAATCCAAGGCACAGTTAGAATACGAAAAATAACTATAAAGTTAGTCTCTCTATTCCGCCTCACTTCGAGGTTACAAGCGAATTCAATATAGTGTCAACAGTCTGGCTAAGAATAAAGGATTGCGGAATGCAACTTTCAATTCCGTATTCTGGATGCGGCGACTTCGTTTCCTACCAGTCAATCAGTGGAGATTCAAAAATCACTTCGGTCCCCGGTGCGGTCACATCTCCCGTTGCTTCGGCGGTGACAAAAAGGATATATTTCCGCCGCGGAGTGAGTGTCTCAATACGAGCGACTCTCTTGTCATCCACTCGCAATTGCCCCGTATTGACCGCATGCTGGCGGTCGGCATCGGCCACCCAAAGCACATAGCGAGTGTGTTGTGGATGCAATGCGGAAGGGTCCGGCACGTTGGAGAGCTTCACCTCCAGCCGGTTATTTCGGTCGTAAGTCAATTCTACTTTGATGGTGCCAACGCCGCCGCGCGCCAGAGCGGTTGGCCTGAACTTAACTCCTTTTGCGCAACCCATCCCGAATAGGGTAGCTGCCATGAGTAGGTAGGCTATTCGTGCGCCCTGGCATCTGTTTACTGAAGACATTCGTGGCCTCAATTGCAGTATATCCCACGCGCGCATGGAATCGCCAAGCGGAGACCTGCCGGGAAGAGTGAGCGGATGTGTGCGATATCAATCTCAGAGGCAGCACAGAGGCAGTCAAGTGGCAGCCAAGGGGCTGCTTAGCTGACGAGCCGTAAGCATGCCGTTATCATTAAGCATCGGAAAGGCCTTCCTGGTGGTCCGCTTCTTTCTCGCCTTCTTTCCGGACCTTGGCCAACAACTCATCGAGTTCCGCGGACTCGAAGATTTCCCGGCAATCTAGGCATTCGAAAAACTTGCCGTTGGCGTCTTGTGAAATCACTTCCACGCGCGCGTGCGAGCAGGATTGGATGGGTGGTTGGGTCATAGGTGAACAAACTCCGGGGTGAAATAATCTTCGGATATTGGGTATTGCCTGAAATGGGCAGAGGAATCCCTTTGAATTGCTAATGGCTTACGAGGTATGAGGGACAAGGCCGGTCCTGTTTTAAATCGCATCATCGCTAAGTAGCCGCATCGTGGCCTGAGAGCAGGCCCTGAGACGATATTCTAAACCGCTGGTGGCCGTTGTCAAGTGTCGCCATCTCCCACCAGAGCAAGGTTTCATGGGAGTGAACATGGGAGTGAACAGAGAAGCGCAATTCCACCGGGCACCTAACTTGGCGGGCACCGAAGAGACTGGTATGGCATGGCGTGGAAAAAACTGATATAATTCTTTGTTTGAGCCAGACGTTTGATGAGGCGCAGATGCATCCCAGGCGCTGCCACCTCGTGGCAATTGGCCAGTCGGATGCTGGGCTGGTCCGGCATCCATGCTGGACATCAGATTAAGTCGGGAGGCAATACCCACCGTGGCGACAACGACAACGAATGCCGGACAAGTAGTGCAGATTCTCGGCCCTGCCGTAGACGTGCTTTTTGCCGAGCAGCATCTGCCGAGTATTCATAACGCTATTCTCGTGGTTAGTGAAGGCTTCGATGTGCCGGAACCCATCAACGTTACGCTGGAGGTCCAGCAGCATCTCGGCGAAGGCCGCGTGCGCTGCGTGGCTATGGAGCCCACCGACGGCATGGTGCGTGGCATGAAGGCCATCGACACCGGTGCGCCCATCACGGTTCCGGTGGGACGCCAGACGCTGGGTCGCGTCATTAACGTCCTCGGGCGCCCCGTTGATAAGATGGGCCCGATCAACGCCACCACCACCTATCCCATTCACCGTCCCGCTCCGGCCTTTGATCAGCAGAACGTCAATCAGGAAATGTTCGAGACCGGCATTAAAGTCATTGACCTGCTCGAGCCGTACCTCAAGGGCGGCAAGACCGGTCTGTTTGGCGGCGCCGGCGTGGGCAAGACCGTCATCATCATGGAGTTGATCAATAACATCGCGCTCCATCACGGCGGCTTCTCCGTGTTCGCCGGCGTGGGCGAGCGCACCCGTGAAGGCAACGATCTGTGGCTTGAAATGCAGGAGTCCGGCGTGATTGATCCCAAGAATTGGGAGAAGTCCAAAGCCGCTCTGGTCTATGGTCAGATGACCGAGCCTCCGGGAGCGCGCCTGCGCGTGGGCCTCACCGGCCTCGCCGTCGCCGAGTATTTTCGCGATGAAGAGGGTGCCGACGTGCTCCTGTTCATCGACAACATTTTCCGCTTTACGCAGGCCGGCTCGGAAGTTTCCGCGCTGCTGGGACGCATGCCTTCCGCCGTCGGTTATCAGCCGAACCTGGCTAGCGAACTGGGCGAGTTGCAGGAGCGCATCACTTCCACCAAGAAGGGGTCGATCACTTCCGTGCAGGCCATCTACGTGCCCGCCGACGACTTGACCGATCCCGCTCCGGCCACCACGTTCTCGCACTTGGACGCCACCACCGTGCTGTCGCGCCCCATCGCCGAGCTGGGCATCTACCCTGCCGTCGATCCGCTGGCTTCGACCTCGCGCATTCTTGATCCGCGCATTCTGGGCGAGGAACACTATCGTGTTGCCAAGGCCGTCAAGGGCGTGCTGCAACGCTATAAGGATTTGCAGGACATCATCGCGATCCTGGGCATGGACGAATTGTCCGAGGACGACAAGCTGGCCGTCTCTCGCGCCCGCAAGATTCAGCGCTTCCTCTCGCAACCATTCTTCGTGGCCGAGCAGTTCACCGGCATTCCTGGTAAATACGTGAAGCTTGCCGACAGCATTCGCGCATTCTCCGAGATCGTCGAAGGCAAGCACGACAACCTCTCCGAGCAGGCCTTTTACATGGTCGGCACCATCGAAGAGGCCATTGAGAAAGAGAAGCGTCTCGCGTCCGGCGGCAAGTAAGCGTGTTCGCCGAACTTGCTACTCTCTGTATGGGCGACCTGTTTTTTTGCGTTGTCGTCCTGAGCGTAGCGAAGGACCTGTTGTTCGGATGAGTCTGGTATCAGATTGTCACAAGGGTAGGATCGAAGGGTAGGATCGAAGTCATTATGGCCCACGCTGCTCCACAATCCGCTCCCGCTCCCGCCACTGGCGGCGCCAGTATGCTGCTGCGTGTCGTTACGCCCAGCCGCCAACTGCTGAGTGAGCCTGTCGAGGAATTGCAAGTTCCCGGCAAGGCAGGATATCTGGGCATCCTGCCGGGCCACGCTCCCATGCTCTCTGAGTTGCGCGTGGGCGAGTTGACCTATCGCCAGGGCCGCAACCTGCATCGCCTGTTGATCACGGGTGGTTTTCTGGAAGTGCTGCCCGAGCAGGTAACGATTTTGGCGGAAGCGGCGGAGCGCCCGGAAGAGATTGATCTGGCCCGCGCCCAGTCCGCTCACGACCGCGCCGAAAAGCGCTTGCGTTCGGCCGACCCCGAAGTTGACCTGAATCGTGCCACCATTGCGCTGGAGCGCGCGCTCATCCGCATTCAACTCGCCGGCAAATCCTAATCCAATTTCAATATCACATTAACAGAGCTGCGACCGTGAGGGAGCGGTCACGTTTAAAGGGTTGTTGCTGTCCATCCGACGTGACCGCTCTCTTACGGCCCACGGCACGCCGGGATGTTCCATCGCGGCTCTGTGCAAAAAAAACAGCCCTGCATGAAGCCAGGCTGTTTGAAAATGGTGTCGTTTGATAGTGCTTACGGCTTTGGCGCAGCCGGGGCGGCTGCTGGTTTCGGTGCGGCTGCGGGAGCGGCTGCGGCCGGTGCCGCGGCGGCATGGATTTTGTTATACTGCTCGACCACGGCCGGAGTGATGTTGGAAGGCTGGTCCGCGTAGAGCACCGGAGTCTGGGGCGACGAGACATCCAGCACGACGGAAAGCCCGTTCTTCTCGGCATAGTCGGTGATGATGGCCATCATCTTCTGACCGATCTCGTTGATGGCATCCTGCTCGGCGGTCTGGAACTCGGCGGTGGCGTCTTCGTTGGTACGATTCAGCGCGCGCGTCTTGTCATCAATGGAGCGCATCAGTTTATTGCGAGCATCGTCGCTGAGGGTCTTCTCCTGATTGCGGAGCTGATCCTGTAGAGCGGTAAGCTCGCTCTGCATCTTCTCCAACTCGCCGCGCTTGGGGGCGAAGCGGGCTTGTAAAGCTTGGGCGGCTTTTTGCCCATCGGTACTTTGGGCGATGGCCATCTGAATATTTATGATGCCCATTTTCTGCGCCGTTTGCGCTTTTGCCGTGCTCATACCCACCGTGAGGGCGGCAATCATAATCATCGGAATCAATCGTTTCATTCCGTTACTCTCCTTGACTGACTTGAATTTGACCATAATACGTTCTTTCATTATCTATTACTTACTTGCCTATCTTCAACTCTTGGTTGAGCTGTTTATCCAGCATCCCCTCGATCTGCTTCTTGCGCGCCGTAAACTCTTCGTCGTCCGGTTTCAGCAGGATGGCTTTGTCGAGCGCGACCAGCGCCTCATTCAGGTCGTTCTTATGACCGTAGGCGAGCGAGAGATTGTAGTAGGTGGTGGCTTCGTTCGGTTTCAGTTTGGCGATCTCCTGGTACTTGGCGATGGCGCCGTCAAAATCCTTCTTCGCCAGGGAAGCGCTGGCCTGCGAACTGAGTGCCTGCATGCGCACGAGCTGTATCTTCGGCTCATGCTGCTTGTCGATGGCGGCAGCGGCTTCGATATTTTTCATCGCCTCTTCGAGCAAGCCCTTGTTTGCCTGAGACACGGCTTTGATTACCAGCGGATTTGGCAAATCGGGCGCGATCAATAGAATCTCGTCTGACTTGGCGATGGCTTCATCATTTTTGCCAGAGATCATCAGAACGTTGGCCGCCTGCAGCATCGTGTTCAGCTTGCCCACGGATACGAAAACAGGGGCGCAGGTGTTGACCTTATTGCCCGCGATAGCCAACCCCTTGGCTTTGGTCAGCATGTAGTTGTCCATGCTGCCGTCCAAGTCGTACTTGCCGTCCTTGAGTCCCTTGAACTCCACTTCACCCTCGTCGTTCGTCTTCTTCTTCCACTCTTTGGCCTGCTCGGTGTTCCTGAGAATGAATTCGAGCTTGATGGCAGGCTCTCCTGAATCGGTTTTAATCGTGCATTGCAGACTATTGTCTGCGTGCAATGCGGGCGTCATCACTGCGGCCAGGGTAGCGGCCATGATGGTGGCGGAAATTTTACGAAGTTTCATATTTCTATCCTCCCTCTCGAAGCCGGGCTGAATACCCAAGCCGGAGTAGTGCCATGAATTTTGATCCCAAAACTTTTATTGCTTGCAAAGCTATTTCCCGTTTTGCTGGGCCGTTACCAACTGCCGGGCCTGATTCATTGCCGCCACCGCCGCCTGCACCTGCGGATCGTTCCCAGCTTCCACTTGCTCACCGGCCTCGATTCCGTACACCAAGGTCAGCACCTCGGACTGAATGCGCCATCGAATCCAAGGACGAACTTTTTCCCACTCATCCGCTGGGGCGCGAAACCCCGCCTCGCGCAGGAACATCTCAAACTGGCCGACAACCTCATCGGTCGCCTTGAATTCACGGCCTACCTTGCCACGCCGCTGTAGCAGCCCTTGGGCAAAATTAATGAAGGCCGTGCTTTCTTCAAGCACTTCCATCAATGGCCGCAGGCGCAACGGTGGCACAACTTCATCCGGCTCAAGACCTCCGCCCTGTCGCAGCGGACGTCCGTTATCTGTGGTAATCTCTTCGGGTAACTCTTAGCTTAACCATAGGCCTAACCCATCGCGGCCTCCGCTAAGGATACCAGCCAGGGCCGTTGCTGGCAATTCTTTTTGCACCGACCGGCCACGCGGGGTGAAATAGCGGGCGGTGGTCAGGACGAGGGCCGCGCCCTGGCTCAGCGGCATGATCGCTTCGGCCACCCCCTTGCCGAAAGTAGTTTCGCCCACCAACCAGGCGCGGTCGTGTTCTTGCAACGCGGCGGCGATGATCTCCGATGCGCTGGCGGAGTTTTCATTTATTAAGACCACCAGCGGAAGCCTGGCGAAGGCTGCCGGAGATGGGCCCCCAGATGATCCTGAAGTTGGAGTCGCGTAGCGCGTCTCGGGGACATTCCGTCCGCGCAGGCTGACTACGAGATTGCGATCCGGCTTGTTGCTATCGCCCTCGGGCAGGAACAAGCCCACGGTTTCCGCTGCCGCATCCACCGAGCCGCCGGGGTTGCCGCGCAGATCGAGCAGCAGTCCGTTCAGGGGCTCGTCGGCCATCCGGTCAATTGCTTCCTTAATCTCCGATGGCGTTGATCTTTCGATGTGAGCCACATGAACATAGCCGATACCCGGCGCGATCAGGAAGTTCTTGTCCACCGTTGGACTGGCCACCTCGGACGGGTCCAGCTCGAAATCGCGCGGGACCACTGAGCCACTTTGCAACACGGCCAGACGGACCTTCCCGTTGCGCGCGCTCTGCAGCAGCTCCACCATCTCTTCGAGACCCATCTGCGCGATGCGCTGTCCATTGAGCGCCACCACGCGGTCGCCCGGCCCCAGTCCGGCGCGCGCAAAGGGCGAGTCCGGGACCGACTGCAGCACGGTGATCTTCCCGGCCTGCACGTTCAACACCGCGCCGAATCCCTGACGCACGCCGCGCTGCTGCTGTCGCAACGCCAGAAACTGCTGCTCGTCCAGAAATACCGAAAAGGGATCAAGGCGCGAGAGCGCTCCGGCTATGGCTCCGTCGTAGATCAGCCGTCGTATCTCCACCGGCTCGGCGGCATGGGTGGAGATGGCATCAATCGTCGAGGCAACCTGCTGAAGGCTGGCGCGAATCTCTTCGTCCCGCGCGGGCTTCGCCGTTTGCGCGACGACTGGGGGGACCATGAGCAAAGGTATTGCTGTCAGAAGGAGCAGCCGCGATAATATCACCCGGTTGAATGAGGAAAGCCCCGGGCCAGGAAGGGCGCCGAGAAGGGCGCCGAGAAGGGCGAATGCTGCGGCTACTAAATCCCAAGCACCCCATGCATGGGATGTCTCGCCGTCCCGGTTTCCGGGATGGCGCGGGGTTTTCACCGGCTTGAGGGCCGCGACTAGCAAAAGGACCGCCTACCATAAATATGCATATCTAATTGGAAGTGTAACCGAGGTTTTGAGTTGCCAGCCAGCGATGCCGGCGATGAACCTTTTGCAAAATACACAAATTTCGCTCGCCGGTGTAACTGCCCAGTCAATCTATAATAGCCTGCCATGCACTCTCCAAAGGACACCGCCAAATCCAAAGCGAAAGCACTCCTCTTACCACCAAACTCGCCTGAGCAGCTCGACTTGTTGCGCGATCACATTGAACTTTTTCTCACTGAGCATCCCCGCCTGTTGCTCTCCGAGCCGGGGCGCGAGGTGATGGACCTATCCGAAACCAGTTACTCACTCTCCACCGAATTCGGCAAATTGACCTGGCACCTATGGAACGAGCGCAGCAATCTGGTGCGACAGATTACTTCGATTGCGCGTGAGCGGCCCGGACGCCTGGAGCTGAAATGCCAGCGCTTCGGCAAAGGTCCCGCCGGCACGCTGATCCTGGCCGACACGCGAGCGGACGCCGAAAGCCTGGAGCGCCGCGGACGCCGCGTGGAATTTGCGCGCCACCTCAAACGTTGGCTGGCTCAATTGTTTCCGGATGCCCGCATCGACGAACTCACCACCGAGACCAGCATGAAGGACTCGCTCTCCGGCTGCTACGCGCGCGGCGTGTTGAACGATGGGGGCCGCCTGTGGGCCGTGATGGGAGTGGGCGAGGAGGAATCCCCCGCCGTCGTGGACGGCATTCTCACTTACGGATTACTCTGGCTCGATCATCTGCGCCGCCAGCAAACATCGCGTGTTGTGGCCGGGCTGAAGCTGTTCCTCCCGCGCGGACAGAGCGAGTTCAAAAATGAAGGCAGGAGTGAAACCACGCGTCAGCGCATGCCCTGGCTGAATAGCGCCGCCGCCCTGTGGGAGCTCTACGAAACGGGGCCGGAGGTAATTAGGCTGGATATCTCCGACGCGGGGAATTTCCGGACTTCGCTGCACCGCCCTCAGCAGAGCGGAGAACTGCGTGCCGGAAAACTACTCTCGGAAGATGTGCCTCTCGCACGCCGCATGGAACAACTCAGCGACCGTATTGTCTGTCGCATGGGAAGTGATGGCTCGCGCCGCTGGTCGATCCACGGACTGGTAATTGCGCGCGAAAGAGCGAACGATTCAGGCTCGCGAATTTTTTTTGGGCTGGGTCGCGCAGAGACCGGGCTAACTGAACAATCCTTCGAGAGGCTGCGGCGGCTCGCGCAGCAGGTGCTCGATCATCGCATGGCGCCCGTTTCAAAGGAGCCAGACTCTGTGGCAGAGCCGCTCGATCGGCAGCATCCACTTTTTCGCCTTTGCCCCGAGCTTTGGATGGAAGACGTACTCGTGAATCATGCCGAGTCCATTGTTCCCGACCTGCTTGGCAATCAGCTTGCCCGGCAAGTGTTTAGCGTGTCGGGATACGAAACTGGATTTGCCGACCTGCTGGGCGTCGCACGTGGCGGGCGACTGGCGATAATCGAGTTGAAGGCTTCGGAGGACATCCATCTGCCGCTGCAAGGGTTGGACTATTGGATGCGCGTTCACTGGCACATGCAGCGCGGCGACTTCGCGCGCCACGGCTTTTTTCCCGGCGGCGAGCTAAGCGCCGAGCCGCCGCGCCTGCTGCTGGTCAGCCCCGGCCTGCAGTTCCACCCAACGTGCCAGACCGTGCTCCACTATTTTTCACAAAAAATCGATGTGGAAATGATCGGCGTTAATGAGGCGTGGCGCGTCCGCCCGCAAGTAGTCTTCCGCAAGCATCGCGATGACTTCCGCCGGAGTGAATAGGAAATCCATGGCGGAACTCGCCCCAGAAACCGCGCCCGCCTCGCCCTCATTGTGGCGGCACCGCGATTACCGCAGGTTTTGGATTGCGGGCACCATCTCCGGTGCGGGAGATCAGTTCACCAGCCTGGCCATCCCGCTGATTGCCGCTCTCACCTTGCACGCTACGCCTTCACAGATGGGCTACATGGTGGCATTGCATGGCGCGCCCTTTCTGCTCTTCAGCTTGTTTGCCGGCGTGTGGGTGGACCGCATGCCGCGCCGCCCTATTCTGATCGCCTGCGACCTGGGCCGCGCCGCCGTGCTGCTGACCCTGCCGCTGGCCGCCGTCGCGGGAACGATGCGCATGGGGCACTTGTACGCGGTGGAACTGCTGGTTGGGATCATGAATGTGTTTTTCCAAGTGGCTCATCAGGCCTATCTGCCCTCGCTCATCGACCGGCGCCGCCTGATGGAGGGCAACAGCCGCATGGCCGCCTCCAATTCGGTGGCTAGACTCGCCGGCCCCAGCGTGGCTGGATCGGTCATCTAATTTTTCTCCGCCCCCATCGCCATCATAGTGGATGCCATTTCGTTTATTCTTTCCAGCTCATTCACCTTTGCCATCCGCCAGCGCGAGCTGCCGCCGCACGCCGCGCCGCGATTGCCGATACTGGCCGAGATTCGTGTGGGCTTTGCCACTGTGTTGGGGAACCCTGTGTTGCGCTCTCTGGCGGCCTGCATGGGTTCGATCAACTTCGTCGACGCGGGAATGATGGCGCTCTTCATTCTCTTTGCAACGCAGGAACTCGTCCTTGGGCCCGCGCAGATTGGGCTGATTTTGGGCTGCGGCAGCGCTTCCGGGCTGCTGGGCGCCATCGCCGCGGAGAGGATCGCCAGGCGGTTCGGCGTGGGGCGCGTAATTGTCTGGGGCGTGGTGATGTATGGCGTCGGAGCAATCCCGGTGGCCTTTGCTCAGCCGGAGACGGCGTTTCCGCTGCTGATCTGCGCCTTCCTGGTGTTCAGTCTCGCCGGTCCAGTGTTCAGCATCAACCAACTGAGCCTACGTCAGGCAATCACGCCGCATCGCCTCCAGGGCCGCATGAACGCCACCATGCGGTTTCTGAATACCGGCCCGATGGCCCTGGGGGGACTGGTGGGCGGCTGGCTCGGGGAAGCCATCGGACTTCGCCCCGCCATCATCCTGCTGATCACGGCGGGTCTGTCAAGTTTTCTCTGGGTGTACTTCTCGCCCGTGCGCAAACTGCAAGCATTCCCGGAACCGGTGGATTAGGAAACCCGCTTTTACGTTGTCATCCTGAGCGCAGCGAAGGACCTGCTTTTGCTTGTCGGTTGGCCTGTCGATGAGATGAAAAGCAGGTCCTTCGCTGCGCTCAGGATGACAGTGAATAAGGAATGCGCGTCGGCTTACAATCCCAGCTTGTCCCACTTGCCGTCCACGATGGCCTTGATG
The DNA here is from genome assembly GCA_009691245.1 of Acidobacteriota bacterium. NCBI lineage: Bacteria > Pseudomonadati > Acidobacteriota > Acidobacteriota bacterium. Next base: position 26,557 of record SHUM01000033.1, read on the forward strand.
CGCGGGTCCATCTTCAGCTCGTCAGGCCAGGGGCGCGTGAAGCCCTCCTGCGGCCACTTGCGCGTGGCGTCGATGCCCATCTTCGAGCCGAGATTGGGCATCCGGCTTGAATGGTCGAGTGAATCAACCGGCCCCAGCGTGAACTGTATGTCGCGTTCCGGGTCAATATTATTGAGCGCCTTCCACACCACTTCGGCGCGGTCGTGGACGTTCACGTCCTCATCCACCACCACGATGCACTTGGTGAACATAGCCTGGCCCGTTCCCCAGATCGCGCTCATCACCTTGCGCGCCTGGCCGGGATAGGACTTGCGAATGGAGATCAGCATCAGGTTGTGGAACACGCCCTCGAAGGGCAGCGACATGTCCACCACCTCGGGCAGTTGCATTTTCAGCAGCGGCAGGAAGATGCGTTCGATGGCGTTGCCCATCCAGCAATCCTCCATGGGCGGCTTGCCCACGATGGTGGTCGAGTAAATGGGATCGCGGCGGTGCGTCATGGTAGTGACATGGAAAACCGGATAATCATCGGCGAGCGAGTAGAAGCCAGTGTGATCCCCAAACGGCCCTTCGCGGCGCTGCTCGTTCAGATCAACGTACCCCTCCAGAACAATCTCCGCCGTGGCCGGAACTTCGAGAGCCACCGTGCGGCAGGGCAGCATCTCGACCGGCTTGCCGCGCAAGAATCCGGCGAACATCATCTCATCCAGGTCCGGCGGCAGCGGCGCAATGGCGGAAAAAGTAACCGTGGGATCAGTCCCAATCGCCACGGCCACCTCCATTCGTCCCGCGCCACGGGCCTTCGACGCGCGACGAAAATGGTCGGCGCCCTGCTTGTGCGTCTGCCAGTGCATCCCGGTGGTGCGCTCGTCATAGACCTGCAAGCGATACATGCCGCAGTTGCGCTTGCCCGAGTCCGGGTCGCGCGAAAATACCACCGGGAAAGTTATAAACTTGCCGGCATCATCGGGCCAGCATTGCAGCAACGGCAATTCCATCAGCGAGAAATCCTTTTCGCGGACCACCTCCTGCGCCGGGCCGCTCTTGACCTTCTTGGGCATGAACGCGCCTAGCTCGAAGAGTTTCGGCAGCATGCGGATCTTGTCCATCAGGCCGTCGGGCGTTTGCATGTGCAGCAGTTCGCTGATGCGCCCCGCCACCTGATCGGGCGTCTCGCCGCCCAGCACGATCTCCATGCGGCGCGCCGAGCCGAACGCGTTGATCAGCACCGGCAACTTGCTGCCCTTCACGTTTTCAAATAGCAGCGCTGGTCCGCCGCGCTTGACCATGCGGTCGGAGATCTCGGTGATCTCCAGCACGGGGTCCACTTCCACGCTGATGCGTTTCAGCTCTCCCGCTTTTTCCAGCGCCGCTATAAACTCCCGCAAGTCTTCGTAGGCCACAGATGTCCTTTCCTGCGTGCGGCGACAGTTTGGCGCCGCATCAATAAATAATTGTACTGAATCTCGCGCAGCTTGGCGATTACATGAGGTTCCCGCCGGGAAAGTAAAATTTCATTGGCGCAACTTTCCGCCGCCTGCCTGTGTTTCTATCCGGTAGAGAATGATGGTTTCATCGATGGCCCTTATCTCGCAACGGCAGACAAAGTAGGATGCGCCATTTAGCGGCGCAAGAGATTTCGAGGAGGAGAATATGATTCGTTATCGCAACATCGGCAAGGCAGGCTTCGCGCTGGCAGCCATGGTTCTGGCGGCGGTGATTACTTTGTCCGGACACGCGCAGCGCCCCGGTGGCGGGCAACGCCCCGGTGGGCCGCAAGGCCCTGGAGGTCCGGGCATGGGCCCCGGCGGATTCGGCCCGCGCGTCGCGCAGGAACTTGGATTGAGTGAGTCGCAGAAATCCCAGATACAAAACTATTTGCAGGATACGCGCTCGCAATTGGATGTGTTGCGCAATGACGCCACGCTGACCGATGCGCAGCGCCGCGAAAGGGCCGGTCGAATTCGCGAGACTACGCAGGCGAAGATTCGCTCCGTGCTTACCGCCGATCAGCAGGCCAAGGCCGAGCAGCTCCGCGAGCAGGCGCAGCAGCGCATGCAGAAGCGCAACGAGCAGATGGTCGACCGCCGCATGAAGCAGATGGTAACCCAACTGGGGCTGAGCGCGTCGCAGTCGGAAACGATTAAGGGGCTACTCGATCAGCAAAAGTCGCAGGCGCGCGCCATTCGCGACAATGAGTCACTCAATCGTGAGCAGCGGCAGACGCAGTTGCAGGCTCTGCGAGAGGCGTCCCGCAATCAGGTTCGCGCCACGCTAACCGCCGATCAGCAGGCCAAGCTCGATCAGTTGCGCGAGCAGGCCCGGCAGCGGTTTGAGAATCGCCAGCAGCGTGGCCCCGGCGGTCCGGGAGGTCCGCGAGGCATGGGCGGCCCCATGGGCATTGGCCTGTAAAATACGAGCGGAAAGCACGCGTCAATATAAAGCCCGGCGAATGTTCGCCGGGCTTTTCTTCGGAAACAAGAAGCAAAATCCCGCGCCAGGAAAATCGCTTGACGCGGCTACCAAACCAAAATTGCTCCATGCACTGGTAGCCGCGTCATCCCGATTTTTGGAGGGCGCGGGGTTTTTCCATATTGCGAGATCAGTGCCAGATTGACGCGGGTCTACAGAATCAACATGCAGTCGCCGTAGGAATAGAAACGGTATCGTTCGCGCACGGCGTGTTCGTACGCTGCCAGCACATGCTCTCGGCCCGCGAAGGCGGAGACCAGCATCAGCAGCGTGGATTGCGGCAGATGGAAATTCGTCAGCATTCCACCGATCACCTGAAACGGAAATCCCGGCTGGATGAACAATCGCGTATTGCCCGACCCGACGGTGATGCGGCCGGAATTTGCCGCGGCGATATGCTCGAGCGTGCGCACCGTGGTGGTGCCGACGGCTACGATGCGGCGAACTTCGCGGCGCGCCGATGCGAGTTGCTCCGCTACCGCCTCGCTGACTTCATAACGCTCCGGGTGCATCACGTGTTCTTCGATCTTCTCCGTGTGGATGGGCTGAAACGTCCCGAGGCCCACGTGTAGCGTGATCTCGGCGCGTGCAATGCCGCGCTGCGACAGCTTGTTCAACATGGGTCGCGTGAAGTGCAGCCCCGCCGTGGGTGCGGCCACCGATCCACTCTGACGCGCGTAGACCGTTTGATAGCGCAGACGATCGGCGCGATCGTCCAGGTGATTGCCAGGTCTCAGTATGTATGGCGGCAACGGAATATGCCCGATCCGCTCGATCAGCCGTTGCAGCGATTTACTCTCTTCAAAGCGCAGTGTACGCAGACCGTACTCGCCCCGCGCGATGACTTCAGCTTTTAGATACTCACTGTGCTTTCCTGTCGCCTGGCCCGCTGCACTGGTTGCAGCTTCAAAGACGAGTTGCTCCCCGACGCGAATCTTTTTGCCGGGCCGCACCAGCGCCTCCCATGTGCGCTCATCAATCTGACGCGCCAGCATTGCTTCAATCTCCGATGTCAGATACTCTTCGCGCTTTGGGTGATTCTTGCCGATGGCCATTGCGCGAACGCCCACGCGCCGTCCCAACAGTCGCGCCGGAATCACGCGGGAGTTATTCAAGGCCAACACGTCGCCAGCCTGTAGAATCTCCGGCAGCTCGCGGAACTGGCGATCCTGTATTTCGCCTGTGGTGCGGTTGAGCAACAACATGCGCGAGTCCGTGCGCCGTCGCGGCGGATGCTGCGCGATCAAGTCGAGAGGCAGATGGTAGTTGAAATCATGGAGTTGCATTGTGAGTAGTTGGTTCAGTTAGAGTGTGGATGATTGAACAATTATGCGGGCAATTGCAGGATGGATTGCGCTCCTTGGCGCAGCAAATCTTCCGCGCAGCGCGCGCCGAGGTCTTCCGCGGCGGCCACCGTCAATTCACTGGACTGTTCCTTGGCGTTAATCCACTGCGTGCCAGCCGGGCTGATAACCAGAGCGATTAGCGTCATGGCGGTCGTAGGTTCATTTTCAAACGCCGTGTGCGCGGCGATGGGAATCTGGCAGCCGCCGCCCAGGCGACGCAGGAGAGAGCGCTCGGCGGTGGCGCTCAAGCGCGAACGAAAGTCTTCGAGCGGCGCCAGCGCGGCGAGGGTAGCTTCATCGCGCGAACAGGCCTCAATCCCCAGCGCGCCCTGTCCCACGGCGGGGCAGAGAATTTCGGGAGCCAGATACTCGGTGATTTGCTCCGCCCAGCCCAGTCGATGAATGCCCGCCGCGGCCAGCACAATGGCATCGAGCGGTCCCTCCTTCAGCTTCCGCAATCGCGTGTCGAGGTTTCCGCGCAGTGGTTCAATCCGCAAGTCAGAACGAACCCGGCGAAGCTGTGCGGCGCGGCGAATGCTGCTAGTCCCGATGCGCGCACCTTGCGGGAGATCTCGCAACAGTGCGCCGCCGCGGCTAATTAGTGCATCGCGCACATCTTCGCGCTGCGGCACGGCGGCCAGCGTGAGGCCATCGGGGAGCTGTGTTGGCAAATCTTTTAGACTATGCACGGCCAGATGCGCGCGGCCTTCGAGCAGTGCGTCCTCCAGCTCCTTGGTGAACAGGCCCTTGCCGCCGATCTGCGGCAGCGGCTGTGCCTGCATCTTGTCGCCGGTGGTGGTCATGTTGGCCAACTCCACGCGCAGGCCGGGATTGAGCCGCTCCATCTCCGCGGCCACCCAGCGCGATTGAGTCAGCGCGAGCGGCGATTGGCGTGTGGCGAGAATAAGAGGAGAGTGAGTCATTAAGTGAGTGGGCGATAGTTACTGCTTCAGATTGAAAATCTTCCTTACAGTTTCCACCAGCTTCAGACCGTCGGGCTGCTGCGCCAGTGTCTTCAAATGATGGATGGGCGAGTGTAGGACTTTGTGCATCATGCCTCTGGTCAGCGCGTCCACCGCTTCGCGCTGCTCGGGTGTCAGGCTGGACAGTTGCGATGACACGCGCGTCATCTCCTGCTGGCGCATCTCTTCCAAGTGCGATTGCAGGTCGATGATGGTCGGCACCACTTCCAGCGTCTTCAGCCATTTCAGAAACTTGTCGGTCTCCTGCTCGGCGATCTGCTCGGCGGCCTGCGCCTCGCGCATACGCTCCTTCATGTTGGAGTCAACCACCTGCTGCAGGTCATCAATGTCATAAAGAAAAATGTTGTCAAGCTTGTTGATGGCCGGATCAATGTTGCGAGGCACGGCGATGTCAATCATGAACATCGGCCGGTTCTTTCGTTCCGAGAGCAATCGCTGCGCGTCGGCCATGGTGATGAGGTAGTTCGGCGCGCCGGTGGAAGTAAGAATAATATCGCACTGCGCCGCGTGGGTGAGCATCTGATCAAACGGAACGGCGCGGCCATGCAGCATCGCGGCCATCTCGGTGGCGCGCTCAGGCGAGCGGTTCGTGACATATATATGCACCCCGCCGCTCGACACCAGATGCTTGGCGGCCAACTCACTCATCTTGCCCGCGCCGATCAGGAGTATCTTCTTGTCATTGAGCGAGCCGAAGATTTTCTTGGCCAGCTCCACCGCCGCGTAACTCACCGAGACGGCCGAGCTGGCGATACCGGTCTCCGTGCGCACGCGCTTAGCCACGTGGAACGCGCGAGTTAGCGCCTCGTCGAGCGGCCCGCGCAGAGTGCCGACGGTACGCGCCTGCGCGTAGGCCTCCTTCACCTGGCCGAGTATCTGTGTCTCGCCGATGATCATCGAGTCCAGACTCGAAGCCACGCGAAAAATATGACGAATCACGTCGGCCTGCTGGAAGCGATAGAGGTAGGGCTCGATCTGCGAGTGCGCACGCTGGTGATAATGCGCCAAAAATTGGACCAATGCGCCGGTTACGTCGCCCTGCTCGGCGTCTGAGCGCGCCAATATTTCCACGCGGTTGCAGGTCGACAGGATCATCGCTTCATGCACGCCGGGCAGAGACGCCACGGCCTGCAGCGCCTGCGGCAAGGCAGTCTCCTGGAAGCAGAGTTGCTCCCGGACTTCTACCGGCGCTGTACGATGATTCAATCCAATGAGACTAAAATGCATACGACAAAAGTCCACTCACTCAAACTAAGGAATACGAAACGAGTGCAGGCCGCTGTTGGTGCTCCACGTTATCAGAATTGCCAGGAATCCCGCGATGGCGATGTAGGCGGCCTTGCGTCCGCGCCAGCCCGCTACCCATCGGGCGAACAGCAGGCCGAGATAGATCAGCCAAGTGGCGAAGGCCCAGCCGATCTTTGGGTCCATGGGCCAAGCCGGCCCCCAGACAGTGCTGGCCCATATGGCTCCGGTAACAATGCCCATGGTGATAAAGGGGAAGCCCACGGTGAGTGACTTATAGGCCAGATCATCAATCGACTCAAGCGGCGGCAGGCGGTGGTAGAGCGAGCGCGGACGCTTCGACTTCAACTCGCGTTCCTGCAGCAGGTACATCAGTCCGGCGGCAAAGTTCAGGAAGAAAGCCGTGTATCCCAGCACAATCATGGAGACGTGCAGATACAGCCACGCCGTCTTGAGCAGGGGCGGCATCATCCAGACTTCCGTGCTGCGATCAAACGCTGCTGGCAGCGTCAGCACGAAGACCAGCGGGAAGACAAACACGCTGAGCGACTCGAACCGGTATCGCCAGTGAACAAATAAGAAAGAAGCGGCCAGCAGGAAGGACGCCAGCGACGCCGACTCACTCAGTGTCGTAATGGGGAAGTGATTTACAGCGAGGCCTTCTTCCACCAGCGAGACCAGATGCAGCACCGCGCCGAGCGAAATTGCCCCCAGCGCCACGCGAAAGATTTTCTCGCGCCGCTGCACCACGGTAAGAATGGCATGCGCCAGCCCAACCGAATAAAGGGCTAGTGCGACCCACAGCCAGAAATGCCCCATTGTTCCAAGTCCTCAACATCATTATAGCGGACATTGTGCCACGCGCCTCGGCTGGGGCTCATTACGTTACTGGATTGCTGCCTCCTGCGAACACGGGCATAATAACAACGTATCACCGTACGAACGATCCTCCGAAGCGAGACTGCTCAACCCATGTCCGAGCCCGCCACGCCCCCGTCCACGCCCCTGATGCGGCAGTACACCGCGATCAAGGCGAAGTTTCCGCAGGCGCTCCTGTTCTTCCGCCTAGGCGACTTTTACGAGATGTTCTTCGAGGACGCCGTGCTGGCCGCGCGAGAGTTGCAGATCACTCTGACCTCGCGCAATAAAGAAAAAGGCGAGCCGATTCCCATGTGCGGCGTGCCCTATCACGCCGCCGACGGCTACATCGCCAAGCTGATTAAGAAGGGCTACAAAGTCGCCATCTGCGAGCAGATGGAGGCTCCCTCGGCGGGGAAGAAGTTGGTGCTTCGCGAAGTTACGCGCGTAGTTACGCCGGGGACTGTGCTCGACTCGAACTCACTCGCCCCGCGCGAAAATAATTTCCTGGCCTCCGTCTGCCGTAGTGGCGAGACGATTGGCCTCGCGTCCGCCGATCTATCCACTGGAGAGTTTCGCGCGACGGAATTTCACGGGCCCAGCGCCGAGGCGCAATGCGTGGATGAACTGAAGCACATCGGCGCGCGTGAAGTTTTATTTCCTTCCGCGCAAGGGCTGTTGCGCGAGACCGAAGCGCGTCTCGCGTTTGTCGGCGCCGATTCGCAAGGCCTGCGCCTGATGCGCACGCCGCTCGAAGATTGGATCTTCGCTTCGGACTACGCCACGCGCCTACTGGCCGGACACCTTCATGTGGCCTCGCTCGATGGTTTCGGACTGGCTGGCCATGCGCAAGCCATTAACGCCGCCGGGGCGCTGATCCACTATCTCAATGAGACACAGCGCGCCAGTTCGCGCCACATTGACGGCATCTCCTACTACGAGCGGCAGCAGTGGATGGTACTCGACTCAGTGACTGTGCGCAACCTTGAGTTACTCGAACCGGTGTTCGCCGGAGAAACGGAGGCCACGCTGGTCTCGGTGATCGACCGCACCGCGACCAACATGGGCGCGCGTTTGCTCAAGGGCTGGGTACTGCGGCCCTCGCTCGATCACGCAGTCATTGAATCGCGGCTAGACGCGGTGGAGGAGCTGGTCCGTCAGGCCATCCCGCGCGGCAAGGCGGGCAAGTTGCTTGAGTCAGTCTATGATCTGGAGCGCCTGCTCAGCAAGGCCGTGCTCGGCACCGCCGGGCCTCGCGACCTGCTGGCGTTGCGCAATTCATTTGTACCGCTGCCTACTCTGAAGTCACTTTCGGCTGAGCGTACGTCTGTAAGATGGCAGTCACTCTCCGCCGCGCTTGATCCGTTGTCCGATGTCCGCGACTTGCTGGCGCGCGCGCTGTCTGATGCGCCGCCTGTGACTCTCGCCGATGGCGGAGTGATTCGCGACGGCTACCACGCGGAACTCGATGAGTTGCGCCAATTGAGTCACTCTGGCAAGCAGACTATCGCCCAGATGGAGTCACGCGAGCGCGCGGCCACAGGCATTAACTCACTCAAGATTAAGTTCAACGAAGTGTTTGGCTATTACATTGAAGTGTCCAAGGCCAACATGCACCTCGCGCCTGAACGCTATGAGCGCAGGCAGACACTGGCCGGCGCGGAGCGCTATACCACGCCCGAGCTGAAGGACTACGAGCGCAAGGTGCTGGACGCTGAAGGCAGCATGGCGACCATCGAGCAGGAACTATTCACGCAGTTGCGTAGCGCGGTCGCTGAGCAGGCCAGCCGCATCCGCCGCACCGCAGCCGCCATCGCCGAGATCGACGTGCTGGTAAACTTTGCGGGTCTTGCCGCCGAGTACGACTACTGCCGCCCGCAGTTCGCAGAAGCATCGGACACATCTGGTTCCTCAACGGGTGTGCTGGAAATCATGGCGGGCCGTCACCCAGTGCTGGAGCGGCTGGGGGTGATGCAGCCGGGTGCCATGCTATCGGGAGAAAGATTCGTGCCGAACGATCTGCGCATGGACTCGGACTCGAACCGCATCCTGCTCATCACCGGGCCGAACATGGGCGGCAAATCCACCTATCTGCGGCAGGTTGCGCTGATCTCCATCATGGCTCAGATGGGCTGCTTCGTCCCGGCGGCGAGCGCGCGGCTGCCCGTGTTCGACCGCATCTTCACGCGCATCGGCGCCAGCGACAACCTGGCGCGCGGCCGCTCGACGTTCATGGTGGAGATGACTGAGACCGCCGCCATTCTGAATACCGCTACGCCGGACAGCTTGATCGTACTCGACGAGATCGGCCGCGGCACGGCCACCTTCGACGGCCTCTCCATCGCCTGGGCCGTAGTCGAGTATCTGGCTGCTCGCCCCGGCATCAAGGCCCTATTTGCCACTCACTACCACGAACTCACTGAGTTACCCGAGCACTTACCCAGCGTGAAGAACCTGCACGTCGCCGTGAAGGAGTCCGGCGGCAACATCGTCTTTCTGCGTCGCGTCGAGCCGGGCCGCGCCGACCGCAGCTACGGCATCGAGGTCGCCCGCCTCGCCGGCCTCCCCCGCGAAGTAATCGAGCGCGCCCGCGAAGTCCTCGGCCAGCACGAACAAAGCGAACACCGCCTCAGTGGTATGTTAAGCCCCGAAGATCATCAGCACGCGGCAGACCGCGACAGCGCCGCGCCCTCCAACATCCAACTCACCCTATTCACCCCCGCCGAGCGCAACGTCGCGGAGCGTCTCGCGCAAGTCAACGTCGATGAATTGAAGCCCATCGAGGCACTGAACCTGCTGGCGGAATTGAAGAAACAATTGGGCTGGTAACGGAGGCCGTGGTGAGCGAATTTCTCGCGGTGGGTATTTCGCTCCGGCGTAGACCAACGCAAAATCCCGCGTCACAAAAAACGTGCCGTGGATACCCGAGGGCGAAGATGGATTCGGCGATTTGCGGAAATTATCTGGGCAATTTGGGATTTGCCGCGGCGTTGGACGATTCCGCTAAGTTGTCGTCGCGCGACGCGGAAATTTGTCGCTTTTGTCGACCGCGAATTTGGGCACGTTGGTCAGAACCGTGAACGTGTGTAGTTTGGGCTGGGCCGACAATTTCGCGGATTCCGATCTTGTTGAACCTCTTGACGATCTGGTCAATTTTGTTTATTTTTGATTGTTGGGCCGACGCGCTTTCGGTTGGTCTATGATTGTTTGTGAATGTCGGTCAGGAGAGACACATGCCGTTTTTGCAGAACAAGTTTGAGAAGAACTTCGTGATCACCACGGTGGACTACGTGTTCAACTGGGCGCGCAAGAGCGCCATCTGGCCGATGACGTTTGGCCTCGCGTGCTGCGCCATCGAGATGATCGCCTCGACCACGTCGCGCTTTGATCTGGCGCGCTTCGGCGCCGAGGTGTTCCGCCCATCGCCGCGCCAGGCTGATCTGATGATCGTCGCTGGAACCGTTACGCTGAAGATGGCCCCGGTGCTCAAGCGCGTCTATGACCAGATGCCCGACCCCAAGTGGGTGATCTCGATGGGCGCCTGCTCGAGCGTCGGCGGCCCCTTCAACACCTACGCGGTGCTGCAGGGCGTGGACCGCATCGTGCCCGTGGACGTTTACGTGCAGGGTTGCCCGCCGCGCCCGGAGAACCTCTTCTACGGCCTGATGAAGCTGCAGGACAAGATTGACCAGATGACGTTGGCCAAGCGCCCGACTGAAATTCGCCTCGAAGACAACATGGTCGAGAGCTTCCGCAAACAGATCATGATCGCCCAGACGCCCAACCCGGCGTAGGGGGACTGCGTTCAGCCTTGCGCAAGCCCGCCAGCTTTGCGCGCAGCAATGATGCGGTCTCGCGAAACCCTAAGTTCCCGAAACCTCAATACGTTGTCATTCCGAGCGCAGCGAGGAATCTGTTTTTTCTTTGTGCGTCAACAGTAACCCACGCCTCCGCTCCCTTGCGGCCGCTGCTCGGGTACAGTATTTCTATGGCTAAATTCTTCAAAGTTGCCGAGATTGCCAACGTGCAGCCGGGCAAGGTGAAGCACGTGGTCCTGCTCGGCAGGCATATCGCGCTGTGCAATGTTGGCGGGACGTTCTATGCGATCGACAACTTCTGCATCCACCGCGGCGGCCCGCTGAGCGAAGGCTGGCTGGACGGCGACAAGCTGGAGTGCCCATGGCACGCCTGGAAGTTTTGCGTGAAGACCGGCCAGCTCACCCTCGACCCGAGCATGGGCGTGGCCACCTACGAAGTGAGAGTGGAAGGCACGGAAGTGTTACTAGCCGTCCTCTAATCCATCGAGCCAAAGCTGCTACTAAGCGCATTGCCTCGCAATTCTCTGAAACACTCCGCTGGGTTTATCAAAGGGGATGTGGCAGTTGGGGCAAAGCACCTCAGTTAAATCGACTGGACAGCCGCAGTTTTCACACTCCCACCAGTACATTCCCGGATAACAATAAGCTACCAGCCGGAACCAGCAGACGAGGACTACGATCACAATTGCGATCAAATAAACGCTAACCAAGCCTTTAATGGACATAGTCTCAGGGTCTATGGTTCCGCCAGAGAGGATTTTGATGATCCCGAGCAATAAAACGGTTAGCCCGATCGCTAGGATGGACGCTACTAGAATAAAGCCGTTCGGTCCATGTTTCTGATACAACGACTTGCTAGTTAGGATGCGTCGGCTTGTGTCCATCTGTCCTTGATATCCGGTTAGCCGCCGCTGATGTTGGGCACGATCATGATTTCCGCGCCGTAGGCGATGGGCGCGGAGAATCCTCCCACATCGCGGCTATTGTCATTGTTGACGAAGATGTTGATGTGCTGGCGCACTGCGCCCCGCTCATCGACTACGCGGTCGCGCAGGCCCGGATGCGCGCTCCACAGCGCCGCCAGCGCGTCGGTGAGCATACTGCCGTCCACTTGCAGGGCAAGCTCAGTACGTCCTCCCGCGTGCGGGCGCAGGTAGGCCGGGATCAAGTAGCGAATGGTCATCGCGCGCGTCGTCTGGCTGCTGCCCGCGCCGGAGCTAGTTTCGCGGCTCGCCGCGTAGGCCGTACCATTGCGCGACGGACTGGGGC
>SHUM01000034.1 GCA_009691245.1 Acidobacteriota bacterium
GTCTTCCCGCTGGCCACCGCCACTTCAACCTGCCGCAACACCGTTACGATCTGCTCTGGTTTGTACCTCTGCATCGGCATATTCAAATACCTCCCTCATGAGATTCTCTCTCACTTCGGCTGGTATCGAAATCGCCGGGCAGGTCACAGGCGTTGACAGCGGTGGATCGGGAATCCCCGTTGCTTGGCGCCCGGACCTCATTCCCGGAGGAATTCTTGAACCGGATCCCGTGGAAGGCAATTTGAGAACCTTCCGAGCAGGAGATATTTTCTTTACACCAAGGAATGTGAGCGGCGGCCCGCTGGCCAATTCAATGCCAGACGGAGGAAGTCTTGGACGCAACACATTTCGCGGTCCATCCTTTGCAAACTGGAATGTGAATTTCGCGAAAACTCTCGAAGTATCCGAACACCTTCGGATTCTTTTGCGTGGAGATATAATCAACATCTGGAATCATCGCAATTTCGGCAATCCAGTGGCTAGTATCAACAGCCCCGCGTTCGGGTCCAATACCTCTGATCCAGGAAACCGCGCTGCGATGCTGAGCGCGAAAATTTCTTTCTGAGAATGATTGCATTCCAGTTTTCATGCACTTCGAATTGGACATCTATAGAAAAGTCTCCGAAAGGCGGCTTGAAACCCTCAACATCAGTATTAGATATTCCACCCTGGCCTATTTATTAGCTGGGGATTCTTGATTCCTAGGATGCTTCTGCATCTGTTCTGAAAATTTTGTTCTCACTTTGGACCAAAGGTATATACTAGCCACTATCGGAAGACCATTATGCAATTTCCGTATAGATTAATAGAACTCGGACACCGCTGGTGCAAGCTACAGCGGATGCCGTTTTGCGCTCCTTAACACTGACTCGGAATCTTCATCGCTTGTGCTGCGATAGGTCTGCGTCCTGACTGACGCCGGCAACAGGTTTGATTGGTAGATCATTTTGATTGGGAAAAGAGGTGGCAGATATGTTCTCCAATACCGTTGCGCGAGCAGTAGTTCTACCAAGGAACGCGGCGGCACTCGGATGTTCGTCGGCACGCAGGGGTTTCGGCGTAGTCCGCCTGCTCCAGATTTTGCTGATACTGCTTCCGTTCCTCGCCGGCATCGCCTTCGGACAGGCGACGACGGCACGGCTCTCCGGACAGTTGACCGATGAATCCAGCGCGGTATTGCCTGGAGCGCAAATTTCCGTAACCAACCAGGAGACGGGCATCTCCCGCGTGGTTACGTCGGATAGTCAAGGTCGCTTCGTGGTACCCCAATTGCCGCCGGGTCCTTACCAACTGCGCGCGACGCTGGCCGGTTTCGACACGCTGGTCCGCAACGGCATCACCTTGTCGATTGGACAAGATGCCAGCCTGCCGTTGCAGATGCGCGTCGGTGGCGTTACGGAACAAGTGACCGTTACCGAAGAAGCCCCACTGGTGAACACCACCGGCAGCGCTGTAGCGGGCGTGGTGGAAGAAAAACGCATTGAGGAGTTGCCGCTCAATGGCCGCGACTTTACCAAGCTGGCCCTGGTCCAGCCCGGAGTGGTCCTGGCGCGCAAGACCGATGACGTGGGCACCAAAGGCTACGGTACGCGCATCTCCATGGCGGGTTCACGCGTGGACCAGACTGCGTGGTTCCTGGACGGCACCAACATCAAAGGAGCATCGATCTTTGGCGTGCCGGGCAGCGCTTCGGGACTGGTGCTGGGCGTGGATGCCGTGCGCGAATTCCAGGTACTCACCAGCAATTTGAGCGCTGAGTTCGGCGGCACCAGCGGCGGCGTCATCAACATGGTCAGCAAGTCGGGAACGAATGTTTTTCATGGCTCGCTTTACGCCTACCACCGCAATGATAATTTTGATGCGCGGAATTTCTTCGATCGCGACCCAGCCAACCCGCTGGTGCGCAGCAATCCTCCTGAATTCAAACGCAATCAATTTGGCGGTTCGATCGGCGGGCCGGTGAAAAAGGACCAAACCTTTTTCTTCGGCAATTACGAAGGCCTGCGCGAGCGATTGGGTCAAACGAGAACAGCAAATGTCCCCGATCAGAATGCGCGTCAAGGTATTTTGCCGGAATTGACCGCGCCCATTGCCGTAGCGCCGGCCATCCGTCCGTTTCTGGATACGTACCCGCTTCCCAACAGCACCGCTCTCGGCGGCGGCATCGCGCTATTGATCAGCCCCGCCTCCGTGGTTACCAATGAAAATTATTTCATCGGACGAGCGGATCATCGTCTGGATGAAAATCAAAATCTGTTTTTCCGCTTCACCTTTGACAATGGAACGCGCGTCAGCCCGGATCTCATACCCGTCACCAACGGGGCCATCTTCACGCGCACTCGCTACACCACCATTCAGTATCAGCGCGTCTTCACATCGCAGTTCCTGGCCACTACGCGGCTGGCGTACAATCGCTCCGTGAATAAGACGGAGCAGAATCTGATCGCCACCTTCCCCGCCGCCACCTACCTTCTGAGCCCTGAGCTGCCCTCCTCCATTTCGTTTACCGGCGGCACCGGGATTGGCCCACAGGATGACCCGATTCACAATGCTCATAACCTCTATCAAATTTCAGAAGACATGGTTTACTCCCGTTCCAGCCACTCGATGAAGATTGGATTTGATTTCCAAAAATTGGGGATGAACTACGACGGCGGCAACCGCGCCTACGGGTCGTTTGGCTGGGCCAACCTGCAGGATTTTCTGCTCGACCGCACCATGCAGACCATCACCGTGGGCATCCCCGGAAGCAGCGCCACGCGCACGCTACGGCAGCGCTATTTCGGCGTCTATTTGCAGGATGACTGGCGCGTGCGCTCGAATCTGACGCTGAATCTTGGCATTCGCTACGATCCCTACACCGTTCCCACGGAGAAGTGGGGGCGACTGGCCACCATCCGCGACTGGCGCACGGCGACGCGTTACGAGACGGATATCCCGTTCTTCGAGAATTTCTCCACCAAGAACTTCTCGCCGCGCGCGGGCTTCGCCTGGGATGTGCAGGGCAACGGCAAGACCTCACTTCGCGGCGGGCTGGGAATGTTCTTCGAGCCTATCACCGGGCCTCACTACCGCACACAATCGTTCCGCAATCAGCCGTTCTTCGCGCAGCTTCTGGCGCCGCAGGGCGGATTGACCACCGTTGTGGCCGACGTGGCCCGAGTCGGCCCCACGCTGCAAACGACGCGGCTGACTGAAAATTCGTTCATCCAGTTGCCCGAGTATCAGGCGAAATCTCCTTATGAGATCAAGTTCAACCTCAGCGCGGAACGCGAGCTGATGAGCGGTCTGTTCCTGGGCTTGGGCTATGTCGGGGGAAGAGCCATTCACCTGTGGCGGCTGGATTCCTGCAACACCATCGAGCCTATCATCCGGGACGGCCGGACTTTCATTGTCGCCGGTACTCCCAGGCCGAACCCCATCGCGGGCCGCTGCGCGATGAACTACTCGGACGCGCAGTCCTTCTACAATGGACTTCATGTGGAGCTGAAGAAACGCTTCAGCCAGGGCTTCCAGTTTCAAACTTCCTACACCTGGTCGAAGACCATTGATGATTCCACTAGCGGCGTGGTCTCCACCGACTACGGTGAGGGCGGCAGTTCGCAGCCCTCCAACCCCAAGGCCGACCGCGGCCTCTCCGCGCTGCACGTCGGGCAGAACTTCGTGGTCAACGGCATCTACGCGGTGCCGTCACTACGCGACTCAGGATGGATGCGGCTGCTGCTGGGCGGCTGGCAGATTTCCAATGTCTTCTCCGCTGCGTCGGGCATTCCCTTCTCCGCCCAATCGTCCGGCACCAACGCGCCGGATCTGAACCGGTCGAACGGAAGGCAGCGGCCAGAATTGGCTGCGGGCCGCAGCAATGACGATATCGTCAGTGGCACGTCCGCCGGCTGCACGGCACCGGGTGGCGTGGTTACCATTCCCGCTGGCACGCGGCTGGGAACCCCGGATATGTACTTTGATCCCTGCGCGTTTTTCCTGCCGCCGCTGGGATTCTACGGCAATGCGGGACGCAACATCATGATGGGACCCGGCCTGCTGAGTTTCGATCTTAGTCTGCAGAAGTCGCTGCCGATGGGCGGGCGGGAAGCCACTCAGTTGGAATTTCGCGCCGATATCTTCAATCTATTCAACCACGCCAACTTCGGCAGCCCCAGCGAGGCAGTGCTGAATCCCACCAACCGCAGGTACATCGCGGGCTCTGGACTTATTACTAAAACAACTACCTCCGCGCGACAGTTGCAACTGGGGTTGCGACTGACGTTTTGAGGCGCGAGCATTCATGTCAGAAAGATGAGGGAGAAAAAAATGAGTTTACTTCGCTGTCGGAAACAGATTCTCTGCACCATCGCATGGCTGGCGATCATTTGTTGTTTCGGGACCAGCAACCTGTACTCGCAGGCGGCCAGCGGTCGCAGCGAAGCCGTGGTCTCCTTCCCCACCGAGGACGGCAAAACCATCTGGGGGACGCTGCATCTGCCCAAGGCCGGCGGGCCGCGAGTTCCCGGCATCGTGATGTTCGCCGAATCGGGTTGGATTGTCCGCACCACGCTGGAGGCGCCCGGGCGCGAGATGGCGGAGAAGTATGGCATGGCCGTGCTCACCGCCGATCATCGCGGCAACGGCAGGAGCCTCAATGGCAAACAGTTCTATACCTATTCTCCTGAGGAGAAAGACGGGTTGCAGCTCGATTATCGCGGCGCCGTCAAGTTTCTTGCCTCGCAAAAGATGGTAGACCCGCAGCGCATCGGCATACTCGCCGTTGGCATCGGCGGAAATTACGCCGTTCTGGAAGCGGCCCATGACCCCGCCATTCAAGCGCTCGTGCTGGTCTCCACCACCTTGGGAGAAACCGGGCGCGAAGTGCTCCGCACGCGGCCTGATCTGCCCATCTACTGCATGGCCGGCCCTGACAACAAAGAGGACTTTCGTGTGATGGCGGATATCTTTTCTCTCTCCGCGCACAAAGACAGCAAGTTTGTGCAGACGCACAGCGGACACGGCACGGGCATGTTCAGCCGCACGGTCGGCTCCTGGGTGGATGTCGAAAAGTGGTTCGTTGCCAATGTCAAAGCTGTGGGCATTGATTCGGAGATCACTCTGAAGACTAGTGACGGATGGAAGCTGCACGGGCACCTGCGTGTGCCGGACGATCTCGCCGCCGGCGCGCGAGTCTCCGCCGTGGCCTTCTCGCATGGAGCCAATCACGATCAGGATACCTTCATCGATTTCACCAAGACGCTGGCCAAGGCCGGCATCGCCAGCATCATCTATGATCGGCGCGGGCGCAATACCGACCCCGCGGAACCTCGGCCGCAGTTCGCCGGCGGCGGGCTGGGCGACGACTCTCTTGATCTGAAGGCCGCCATCGACTATCTCGCGGCGCAAAAGGAAGTGGATGCCGGGCGCATCGGCGTGGTGGGAGCGACGGCGGGAAACCAGCCCGTCTTCAAGGCCGCTATTGATGACATGCGCATCAAGACCATCGTGGCATTGACGCTCGAGAACATTTCCGGCACGGTTACGCAGGCCGTCACCACGCGTGATATCCCCATTTTCTACATTGCCAGCACGGAGGACCTGAACACCACGCGCGAACCTCCCGAGCATCCTTACCTCGCCGATAACTCGCGCGACGCCTACCGCATCAGCAAGAACCGCTGGTCGCAATTTTTGCTTTATGACGACGCCGGTCGCGGCTCGGAGATGGTGAAGGAGAAACCGGAGATTGAAGGCATGATGGTGCGCTGGTTTCTGGACAAGCTCGGAGCAACCCCCTCAGCGGCCAAGGCTGGGAAATAAACCTATTTCGCCGAACGAATGAGAGGAGAGTTTATGTCTAGTCGAGTGGATCAGAAAGTTGCAACGTGGCGCTGTGGCGCCTCCGCCATGATGGCCCTGGCCATTCTGCTGGCCTCCCTTTGCGCGGGAGCAGGCAGAGCCATCGCCCAGGATTCCCGCACCGAGTTGCCCGAGGGCAAGCATTCCATCAAGCCGTTCCACATCATCGGCAACATCTATTACGTGGGCCTGAACGACAACACTTCGTATCTCATCACCTCGCCGCAGGGGCATATCCTGCTCGATATGACTTATGAATCAGGCGTGCCGTTTATCCGCAAGAACATTGAAAGCCTCGGCTTCAACATCAAGGACATCAAGTACCTCATCAACGCGCACGCGCACACCGATCACGTCGGGGGGCTGGCACAATTCAAGGAACTGACCGGCGGCAAGGTCTTCGCCATGGCCGAGGATGTCCCTGCCATCTCCGGCGGCGGCCGCAGCGACCATCGCAACAAGGACGGCAAGGAACAGTGGCGGCCCGTGAAAGTGGATGAAGCGTTGAAGGACAACCAGACTGTCAGCCTGGGCGGCAATGCGCTCACCGCGCACCTGACGCCGGGCCACACCAAGGGCTGCACCACATGGACCACTACGGCGGAAGAAAACGGCAGGAAGTATAGCGTGGTGTTCGTGTGCAGCGTGGGGCTTTCCGGCATCGGCGTCGACACGGGCGTTACCTTGCTGAACAATCCCAAGTATCCCGCCATGGCGGAGGACTTCGCCAAATCGTTGAAGTTCCTGAAGAGCCTGCCGGTGGAAGTGTTCCTGGCATCGCATGGCAGCTTCTTCAGCATGGCCGAGAAGATTGAGCGTGCCGAGAAGGGCGGCGGCGCGCAAGTGTGGGTGGACCCCGCAGGCTACAAGACCTATCTGGCCAACGCCGAAAAAGCGTACCTCGCTGAAATTGCAGCGGAACGCACCAGTTCCCGATAGCCTCAGTTTTTACTTTTCTGTGTCTGGTGATTTCAAAAATGCTCCGGTATGTGGGAGCACACCTGAATACTGAATCTCCTTGACAAGGACTGGTAGCGCGTATAATTTGGCTTCGAATGTAGCCTTACTTTCTGGAGTAAGTTCGCGAGATTAACAGCGTTTCTTGGAAGATGAATCTCACTTAGGCGATTTCGCCAGTTCGATACAAAATGAAAAGTTCAGGAGGGATCTATGCGTCGGGTAAAAGTCCTTGTGGGGTTGTCCGCCATCTGGCTACTGTTCTCCTCCGTGGCGTTCACGCAGCTTACGACAGGCACAATCTCTGGAACGGTCAGTGATCAAAGCGGGGCTTCCGTGCCAGATGCCTCCGTGACCATCAAGAACGTCGACACTGGAATGTCCAGAGCGACTGTGACCAATGCGCAAGGACGTTACGAAGCATCGAATCTTCCCATTGGGAGATATGAAGTCGGCGTGGGCATGACCGGCTTCCAAACCAGCGTGCGCACGGGGATCGAGCTGACCGTGGGACGACATGCGGTAGTGAACACGGCGTTACAGGTTGGCGAAGTAGCCCAATCCATCACCGTTACCGGCGAAGCGGCCTACGTGGAGACGACGACAGCCACCGTATCCAATCTGGTGGACGAAAAGCGTGTGGAAGAACTTCCGCTGAATAATCGCGACTTGACGCAGCTTGCCTACCTGCAGCCGGGAGTCCTGCGCATCCCGCAGTTTGGGGAATCCACTCCTCAGGGCGGCATGGGCGAAAAAATTTAGGTGGGCGGCTCGCGCGGAACGCAGAATGTGTACCTCCTCGATGGAGTGATCAGTGGCGATCATTCCGGGAATCCTCAAGGGGCTACTTCCGGATACGCCGGAGCGGAAACGGTAAAGGAGTTTCTGGTCATTACCAACAATTACTCGGCCGAATATAAGAGCGCGGCTGGAGCGATTGTGAGCGCCGTAACCAAATCCGGGACGAACGAGTTTCACGGGTCGCTGTTTGAATTCCTGCGCAATGACAATGTGGATGCAACTAATTTTTTTAATAACTCCTTCGGCATTCCGAAATCGGAGTTCAAGAGAAACCAGTACGGTGGATCGCTGGGCGGGCCGGTTCTGCGCGACAGGACATTTTTCTTCGCCAGCTATGAGGGCTTGCGGGAGCGATTAGCTTCCACCGACACAGCACGTGTTCCCTCGGCGGAAGCCCGTCGGGGAATACTTCCGAACCGCACTGTCAGCGTGAATCCGTCCGTGGCGCCATTCCTGGAACTGTATCCTGTTCCGGGACAGGGCAATAATATTTTGCGCAACTTTAACGATGGGACGATTCAAATCGCCGGCCCGCGCAGTCAGCCGACGGGTCAGGATTTTGTCGCCGTGCGCATGGATCATCAACTGTCCACCGGAAAGGCCGGCACGATCTCGGGAACCTACAATTTTGATGATAGCGATCGCTCTCCCTACGGATTGTTGGGAGACGTCGGAGCGGCCGGCGCTGCTTCAATCAAGCATATTCTGTCCGTCCGGCACACCAGCTTCTTTTCCCCAACCGTGCTGAACGAATTTAGTTTTGGTTTCACGGCCAACGATCCACAGGGAGCGATTCCACTGACGACGCGGGATTTCAGTAAAGTTCTTTTTGTTCCGGCTCGCGAAATCCTGGGCGAAATCATCGCCGGTGATTTATCCACCATCGGATACCGGCAAGGGCGCAGAAGTTTTAACCAGAAAAGTCTGTCGCTCAAGGACGGCGTATCGCTGACACGCGGCAGCCATTCGATGCGCTTTGGCGCCGAGCTGCTGCGTTATGGCTATGACTATGAAATCTTCGGGCAAGGATTCGCCGGATCGTACACGTTCAACACACTGGAGACTTATCTAACGGGAACTCCGGCGCGCTTCCAGGCGTTGCTGCCCGGTGGAGACGACACGCGCAAACGCCTCGCGCAGATTGTGTTTGGTGCTTACGCGCAGGACAACTACACGGTAACGCCCGGGCTGACGCTGAATCTGGGGCTGCGCTACGAGTTCGCCACAGTGCCCAAGGAGCTGGACGGCGAGTCGGCTTCACTGGTGAATTTCAATGACAGCCAGGTAACCGTAGGCCCGCTCTTCACCAACGCCACCTTGAAGAGCTTTAGCCCGCGCGTGGGTTTTGCCTGGGCTCCGTGGGACCGCAAAACTTCATTCCGCGGCGGCGTGGCAATCTTCTACGAATTTCCGGGGCTCTACCACATCCAGACTTCCATCAGCAGCATGCCGCCCTTCAATTTGCTCGGCGATGCCCGCGACACCGACGCCATCGCGGCGGGCACCATCCTGCGTTTCCCCAATGCCTACACCACGCAGGAGGCATTGCTGCGCGCGCAACCCAGCATTCGCACCATGGAATTTAATCAGAAGAACATGACCACTTACCGCTGGAGTTTCACCATCCAACGCGAACTGAGCCGCGACCTGATCGCCACGCTGGGTTATACGGGAGCGCGCTCGTTGCACCTGTGGCAGCAGTCGGTTACCAATATCAATCGCTGGCAGGGTTGGCCGGAAAATCCCGCGGGGCCGAAATTCTGGCCCGCGATCACCGGAACTAACTTGATCAATCCACGCTTCAATGATATTCGCCTTCAGTCGCCGAACGCGAATTCGTTTCACCACGATCTCGCCTTCGGCTTGGTCAAGCGGCTCAGCCGGGGATTCCAGGTGCAACTGGCGTACACTTTCTCGAAGACCATCGATCAGTTCTCCGGCCTCACCAACAGCGGTGATAACCTCGCGCAAACGCAGCGCGGTATCTATGGATGGGATATGCAACTAGCGCGCGGCCCGGCGCAGTTTGATATCCGCAACAGCCTGGTGACCAATTTCTCCTACGAGCCCTCCTTTGCCGCCAACACCTCCGGCATAGCCGGAATGATCGCCAAAGGATGGCAGTTGAATGGCATCCTGACGCTTTCCGATGGATATCCTCTCACCGTGTTTGATGATCGCGTCGCTCAACGTAATCGCATCGGCAACGTGGAGGCCCTGCGCGCGGACTTGATCCCCGGAGGCAATGCCAATCCGGTGATTGGCGATCCAAATGGCTATTTCGATGTAACGCAATTCGCTCCTTCGCAGCTTGGATTCTTTGGGAACTTGGGTCGCAACACTATGGTCGCTCCCGGCTACGCAACTTTGGATGCGTCAATCTTCAAGAATATTTCTTTCTCGGAACAGTCGCGGCTGCAGTTCCGCGCCGAGCTGTTTAATCTCCTGAATCGCGTGAACTTTGGAGAACCGACAACCAGCATATACTCCACGGCAGGTGGTCCGATCGGTACAGCGGGGCAGATTACCTCTACCAGAACGACAGCCCGCCAGATCCAATTCGGCTTGCGGTATTCGTTTTAGACCATTTGCTGTTGGTCTATCCGAGCCGCGACCGGGAGGGAGCGGTTGCAAGTGGACACAGTGGCGTTAATTCAGCACCGCTCCCTCCCGGTCGCGGCTCGGATTGATCTACACCACCAGTAAGAATGGTCTAGCCTTTGGCATGGAGGAATTTCATGAGTCTTATTTCGCAAAAATTTTCTGCGCTAGCCGTAGGCATCGCTGTATGCATATCAGCCTCAGTCCGGCTCCACGCGCAACAGGCGAGCGAGACTGTCAACATGAAGCAGTATCCGCTGAAGTTTGATAAAACGCTGGGAGCCGCAGCCGCGCGGATCGGTGAAGGGGGGCTCAAGCAGATGGACGTAACCATCGTGGAGATTCCCGCTGGCGGACAGCTCGCTTTGCATCGTCATCTCGCCGAGGAGATGGCTTACATCATTTCCGGACAGGGTTACACGGCGATTTGGAACCAAGCCAACGGAAAGAAAGAAAAGTACATTTGGAAGGAGGGCGACTATCTATCGCCAACTCTCAATTCCTGGCATCAGTATTTCAATACTTCCACCTCCCTGCCATCGCGCATACTCCTGATTACGTCAGCCCCTCTAATCAAGAATCTCTTCAAGAGCGAAGCGCTGCTCACTTCGGTGGACTACAGTTTTCAGGAGCGATGGGAAAAGTCGGTTGCTCAGAAACCTGAGTACTTCGGCAATGTGGAGGAGGGCGCCGATGCGGTGCGCATGAAGGTGGGCCAACTGCTGCCGGATTTGCCCGGTCGCGCGATGGACGAGCGCCGCAAAGGGGTTCTGGGGATCACCATTACGCCAGAAGGCGACATGGCACAGAATCACATTATGGAGATGGAAGTGCGGGAATATCTGAACTCCGAAGAGAATTCGCCGGGGCATCGCCATGTTTGGGAAACGGTATATTTTATTGTGGGCGGGGACGGCTTCGCCATGTTGCAACGCAAAGACGAATCGGAGCGCCGCTTGAATTGGAAGGCCGGTGACCTGTTCGTTGTCGAGGCCAATGAATATCATCTGCACAGGGCGCGCAGCGGCGGGACGGCCCGTGTAGTGCAGGTAAAAGCATCCGGCTATTTTCATGGCGTCGGACTGGCGGATGATTATCTGATGCAACCGGGTGGATGGGCTCCTGACAAAAAATAGCGAAAGAAAAACTGCGGCAATCAGCATGAAGGATGAATCATGAAAAGACTGGCCATTCTTATTTTCGCATTCTGTTCCGTGCCCTCGGCGCAGGCGGAAGTCCGCGAAGTCAGTTTAAAATCAGAAGACGGTTGGAAGATCAGCGGCACCTTGCATGTGCCAGACGGCATCGGAATAAAGCGAGTTCCGGGCGTGGTAATGTTGCATTCTTCCGAACATGAGCAGCAGGTCTTTGGACTCTCTTCCTATCCCGGCATGGCCATTTCTCTTGCGGAACGGGGAGTGGTGGCGTTGCGGATTGACTGGCGGGGCCGCGGGAAAAGTATTGGCGACCTGGAATATCATTCCTTTACCTCGGAACAGCGCGCAAAGATTTATCTCGACGTTAAGGGCGCCATAGACTTCCTGGCGGCTCAGAGTAACGTCGATGGCAAGCGCATCGGCATCGTGGGCGAAGCCGAGGGCGCGAATTATGGCGTGCTGGGAGCCGTGGGCGACGCTCGCGTCAGAGTGATGGCGTTGCTCTCGGCCCGCCTGGAAGCAAAGGCCAAAGAGTACATCGCGACTAATCCGCAGGTTGGCCTGCTTGGTATTGTGAGTACGGATGATCGGGAAGGATTTAGGGATACTTCCGAGGCTTACAATCTCTCGCAGAATCCGGAAACAGATATTCTCGTCCAGCGCGAAATGGGCATCGGCACGACCATGCTTTCATTGTTTCGCGGCAAGTATCCGAAAGAAGAGCCGCTCGATCACACCATCGCGAATTGGCTTGCCGGAAAGCTGAAGAGCTTGGGTGAAGTTCAGGAGGCCTCGTTCCAAAGCACCGATGGTTTCACGATTTTTGGCAGCCTGCGCATTCCGGATGGGGCAACAGAAAGCTCCAAGGTACCCGGCGTGGTGATGGTGCACTCCGGCACGCGGGATCGCTACATTTTTCAGGATTTAGAACTGATGGTTGCCAAGCAGGGACTGGCTGTCTTCAACATTGACTGGCGCGGTCGAGGCCGAAGCCGTGAAAAGGGAATCTATTTTGATTTTCCGCTCGAAGTGCAGGATCGTGTCTATCAGGACGTACAGGGCGCTATCAATTTCCTGGCAGCGCAGAAAGGCGTCGATCCAAATCGTATCGGCGTGGTGGGCGCAACCTTGGGCGCTCGCAACAGCGGCAGGGCCGTGGTGGGAGACAAGCGGGTGAAAGCCGCGGTGCTGATCTCCGGATACGGCGACGACAGTGTCAAGAAATACGTCGCCGAAACTCCGCAACTGGCCGTCTTCGCCATTGCCAGCAAGGGAGACAGCGGCCCTGTGCAGGCCATGACCGAGATTATCCGCAGCTCAAAGAATCCCAATAGCCAGATCGTTGTCTTCGGCGGCGCGGCGCGCAGCTCGCAAATATTTCAAGGTCAACCCGACCTCGAACCCAGAATCGCCGAGTGGCTCAAGGAAACATTAAGCGCGCGCTAGCCGCACGCCGCAAGGTCCATATCTATCGCTGACTGACCGCAGTGGGCAAAATTCCCTGTAGTTTCTCGCCGAGCCAGCGCAGGATCATGGGCTGCAGCTCGGGTTTCACTTTCAACATCTCGGAGCCGCGACCGGCGTCGTCGTAGAGCAGGAACTCACTCTGCTTGCTCTTCGAGAGTTTGTAAATCGCCCGGGTCGTTCCCGACAAATTTCCCCGCTGATAGTTATTGTCCTCCGTGCTGGCAATGGAAAGTATCGGCGTCTCGCTGGTGGTGAGCAGACGCTCCACCTCGGGATTGGTCTCGAGCGCGGTCATCAACACGACGGTCTTGACCCGCGCATCGCCCAGCGAGGCTTGCAGCGTATTCACGCAAGCAAGCGTGGCGGCCACCGCGCCAATGCGATTGCCGTCTATCGCCGGCTGGCTGGCGGCAAACTGGATCGCCGCCTTTACATCCAAATAGACTTTTTCCTGATCTGCATCTTTCGCTGGATCTACACTGCGTCCTTTGCCGCGCCAATCGAAGCGGAGCGTTGCCAGGCCCTGCTTGGCGAGCTCCCGCGCCATGAAGAAATAAGTCTGCTGGTCATGCTTGGCTCCGTGCACCAGAACGACCACGGGCGCTTTGGCACTGGCCGTGGCCCCGTCGGGAAGCCGCAGGTAGCCATGCAGCTTCCAGCCGTCTTCGGACTGAAACGAAACTTCCTTCTCAGACCCCAGCTTCTTCAGGTTATTCTTCACCCAGTCAACAACTCGCTCTTCCAGTCCCTGCGTATGTGAAAACATGACCGCGCCGTGTCCGACCGCGACGATGAAATCGCTGGAGCGGTTCGAGGAAACAGCGTATGCCTGTGCCAACGCGCGGAAACTCTCTTTGTCTTCCTTTCCCACCACGCCTAAGACAGGAATGCTGTTCTCCGCACTTAAATAGTTTCTTGCCTGACGGCTCAGCGTTCCAGAGATCAACACGAGCGCCTGGATCTGGGGGTTTGTGGAAGCCTCCAGCAATGCATATTCAGAACTCTCACCAGCACCCACGGCGGCGATCCGATTGCGATCAATTTCCGGTTGTGTTGACAGAAAGTTGATTGCGGCCCGCAGATCGGTTTGGATGCCCTTCTTGTCTTCGGCGGAAAATTCCTCTAGGAACTCCTTGCCTAAACTGTTGCCGCTGCCCCGCAGATCAATGCTCAAAGCAGCTATTCCGGCCTTCGCAAAATCGTCGGAAAGGTAGGTGGCATAGATGGAGCGATCGACCCACCCGGGTTCAGTCAACATGACTACCGCGGGAATGGGACCACTGGATTGTTGATCAGGCAGTGTCAGGTTGCCGGTGATCTTCCAGCCATCCGAAGTGCTAAACGAAACAACTTTCGTCTTTGCATTTGCTGCCAGTGGAAGACCCACGTGAAATTGAATGAAAGTTAGTAATAGTAACGGCGTCGCCATGCGCTTAAGTAGTGTTCTCATGATCGGTCTTCTCCATTCAATTCTGCGCACCTTGAAATGATTGCAGACAATTTTTTGCATATCGAGACAGACGCTAACGCGAAGCCGCCACGGCATCTCCCGCTTTTCCGCCTGCGGTGGCACCTGGCTTCAGCTTGTCCACGAACCAGCGCAGCACCATTCTTTGCAGTTCGGGCTTGGACTTGAACATTTCCGAGCCGCGTCCAGCATCTTCGTAGAGAATCAATTCACTTTCCCTGCTGGTAGAAAGTAAATAGGTTTTGCGCGTCTCCTCGGCGAGACTGCCGCGGTTGTAGTTAATATCTTCGGTGCTGGCCACGGCAAGAATCGGCCGGCCAGCCTTAACCAGCAAATCCTGTGCCTCTCCTTCGGGGGCAGCAGCAGACGTGAGCAACACCATGGTCTGAATACGGTCATCTCCTGAGGCAGCGCGCAAAGCGTGATCCGTTCCCGCGGTAGCGCCGATCAGGCCGATCCGCCTGGCATCCACGCTCGTCTCGGAAGCCAGCGCATCAATCGCGGCCTTCACATCCAGAAAAATCTTTTTCTCTTCTTCCTCGGACATATCGATGCTGTAGGATGGTTTACCTTCCGCAATGCTCGTGCCTTTGCCGCGCCAGTCGAAACGCAAACTCGCAATGCCCTGCTTGGCCAACTCCTCGGCCAGGTGCTGATAGGTCTGCAGATCATGCCGTGCGCCGTGAACCATCACCACGCCCGACGCCTTCGCTGTATCGGAGGCTCCCTGTGGAATCCGCACTCTGCCGCGCAGTTGCCAGCCATCGGATGATTTGAACGAGACTTCCCGCTCCGAACCCAGGCCTGGCAGGTTCTTATTCATCCAGGCGACCACTCGTTCCTCAAGCCCTTTGGTATGCGAAAACATTCCCGCGCCGTAGCCGACTTCAATCAAAATGTCGCTTGATGGGTTGGGCGAAAGCGCGTAGTTTTCCGCCGCTGTATAGAAACTGTCCTTGTCATCTTTGCCGACCACGCCCAGTAAAGGAACGCTGCGCTCCGAACGGAGGTACGCCCGGCTGGCCTCGTTCGCGGTGCCGGAGATCAGGACCAGCGCCCGCACATTAGGATTTTCCTCGGTAGCCTTCACCGCGTAATCCGCGCTCCAACTCGCCGCGACCAACGCAAGACGGCTGGAGTCAACTTCGGGCCGAGCGGATAGAAATTCCAGCGCCGCGCGCACGTCCAGCATGATTGCGTCGCGCTCCTCACGCGTGAAATCAAAGAACTCTTTCTTCCCCACGCTGGCGCCGGTGCCGCGGTAATCCAGTGTCAGCACCGCGTATCCATTCTCCGCCAGCTTCCCGGAGAGGTAAGTCCCGTATACAGTGCGGTCTTCCCAGGCGGGTTCGGATAGCAGCACGGCGGCGGGCACGCGCGCGCTGGTGGGAACTTTGGGGAGATACAGAGTCCCAGTCAATTTCCAACCATCGCTGGCGGTGAAATGGACCACCGTTTCAGCGTGAACACGCTGGACCACCACGCCTAGCAGGACGACCAAGGCGAGTGGGAACCACTTGCGTAGGAGCTGCCCAGTGAGCGCCTTGAACATTTGACAAGTCTTCATCACTAGCGTCCTTGTGAGATTTGCTGGGAAGACTTCGACTCGGTGCCCGCGTCCAACTTTTCCGCGAACCAGCGCAGCACCATGCGTTCCAACTCCGGTTTGGACTTCAACATCTCCGAGCCGCGGCCCGCATCGTCATAAAGGAGCAACTCACTTTCCTTGTTGTTTGAGAACGAATGCGCTTTCCGCGTCTCTTCGGCCAGGCTTCCGCGGCCATAGTTGATGTCCTCTAGGCTGGCAATGGCAAAGATGGGTTTCCCGCTTTCCACGATGAACTGCTTGGCCTCGCCCTGCGGAGCCAGGTTGGAAGTCAGCAGGACCACGGTCTGGATGCGGTTGTCCTTGTAAGCCGCGCGCAACGCATAGCCCGTTCCCGCAGTGGCGGCGATCATCCCTATTCGATTGGCATCGATCGCCGCGTTGGAGGCCAGTATATTAACCGCGGCCTTCACGTCGCGATAAGTGGCTTCCGTTTCGGCATCGGACATATTGATCCCGTAGAGATCCTTGCCTTCCGCGATACTGCGGCCCTTACCCCTCCAATCGAAGCGGATAGTAGCGATGCCCTTCTTCGCCAGCTCTTGCGCGAGTTGGTGGTAAGTCTGCTGGTCGTGTTTGGCGCCGTGAACCATCACCACGGCGGGAACTTTTGCGCCCACGGGCAGGCCATCCGGCACGCGCACACTGCCCCGCAAATCCCAGCCGTCTTCGGAGCGGAAGGAAACTTCCGTCTGTGTGCCAATCCCTTTCAGGTTGGTGGTAAGCCAATCGACGACTTTTTCCTCCAAGCCGGCGGTATGAGAAAACATGGAAGTGCCATGTCCCTTGGCCATGATGAATTCGCTATCCACATGTTTGGCATGGGAGTAGGCATCCGCCGCGGATTGGAAACGCTTCTTGTCCTCCCGGCCCACGATGGAGAAGACGGGCACATCGGAACGAAAATCAATGGCCTTTTTCGATTCGTCCTCCAATTGCGCAGACAACATCACCAGCGCCTTCACGGCCGGGTTGTCGCCAGCTTCCAGCGCGGCAAAATGCGCGCTCAGCCCGGTTCCCAGGATGGCCACGCGCGACGGATCCATGCCCTTGTAAGCTGCAAGGAACTTGATGGCGGCAGTGATATCGTTGCGCAGTCCTGCCATATCCTTTTCGGAGAATTGCACAGCATCCTTCTTGCCGAGACTGCTGCCCATGCCCCGGAAGTCGATGGCCAGCGCCGCGATATTCCGCTGGGCCAACTTCTCGGCGAGATAACCGGAAAATGTGGTTCGATCAATCCATTCCGGCTCGGTCAGCAGCAGCACCGCCGGCATGGGCGTCGCTGGCGCCTGCTTGGGCAGGAATAGCGTGCCGTCAATCGTCCAGCGATCCTGCGTGGGAAAGCTCACACGGGTTTGCGCAGTCGCCTCCTGGGCCATGGACAAGCTAAAGATCATAAGCAGCACAGGCTGAATCAGGCTACCGATAAAACCGAAGATGCGTTTTGTGTTCATGGAATTTCTCCTCGAGCGCCGCGGCCATGGGGAACTGATACTACAGCAGGAACATGGGAATTACTGGAAAATTAGTAGGCGGGCGGAAATCTATATTTCCGACCGCCCCATCTTCAGAAAGAAAATTTCAAGCCGAACTGCATTTGCCTGGAAGTGCTGACGGTGCGCGTGATTTTCCCGGCGTTGTCAACAGGCGCACCCGTGGCGCCACTGATCGCCTGCCGGACGGAGGGGATGGCGAAATTGGCACGATTCAACAGATTAAAGAAGTCCGCTCGAAACTCCAGTCGGCTTCCTTCCTTTAAGCCAACAGGGATGTCCTTGCGCAGGCTGCTGTCGAATGAGGCAAAGCCTGGTCCAAGCAAAACATTGCGCCCCACGATGCCGTAGGTCCCGACGGGCGGGAGGATGAAGCCAGAGGGATCGAAATACTGGTCGAGGTTTCCCTCTCTAATCAGGCTTTGGATGCTTCGGCCCACGGCAAAATCAGGCCGCTGAACACTTGCTCGCCCCTGGTCCGGAGCACGCCGCCCATTCAGCGTAACCAAGAATGGAGTTCCCGAAGATGCCGAAAAGATTCCCGACAGATTCCATCCTCCCAGTACGCCCGACACCACTCCGTGATCCTTCGGGAACGGGATGGCCCACAATCCATTCAAGACCCAATTGTGTCCCACGTGAATGGCGGAGAGACCACGATCCGCTTTGGTGTTGTGCGGGCGCGAGCTGGCTCCTTCCTGATAGTCGGTATTGGCGGTGGCCGTGGAGGAGTCATCGATGGTCTTGGACCATGAATAGGAGCTCTGCAGCTGGAAACCCCGATTCAGTCGTTTCTTGACCTGAAATTGTAGCCCGTTGTAGAACGATTGAGCGTCCGCGTTCCTGGCATCACCCAGCCCGGCGTTTAGATTTGGACGCGGCGACCCGGCGGCGACGAACTCCCGGCCATCTTCACGTATCGTACTGTAGCTGGCGTTGGCCACGCTCGAACGCCACAGGTGAACTCCGCGACCGCCCAGATAGCCCAGCGAAACGGACATATCTCCGGGCAGTTCCCGTTCCACGGTCAGATTGAACTTGATCTCATATGTGGGGTTCAAGTTGTATTCAATCACTTCGATCAAGCTCGCAGGGTTCATTTGCGAGGTCAGAATACTGGAGCCGATACCACGCACCGCGGCGATGGTTGAAGCCATATTTCTCTGAGTTCCCAGCGGCTCCTCGATGTTCCCGGCAAATGGAGGATTCTTCTGGGACATGGATCGATAGTAAAAATTCAGCGTGTCCACGAAGAACAATCCAAATCCACCCCGCACGGCTGTCTTGCCGTCGCTGCCCGGATCCCAGGCGAATCCAACGCGCGGCGAAATGTTCTTCTTCGAGGGATTATTCCAGAAGGGGACGCCGACATCGTAGTGCGTGGCGTTCACCCAATCCTTGATGACTGAAACACGCCCCCACTTTTCTCTCGGAGTCGTGAATGGCTCATAGCGAACGCCCAGATTCAGGGTGAGGTTGGGCCGCCATTTCCAATCGTCCTGCAAATAAAGTCCAATCACGTTCTGGCGGAACGAACGATGCGTCGAGCTACCGGGCACGGATACCGCAAAGGCATTCAACGGCCCGATATCCTGGATAAAACTGCTCATCGTGGGCCAGTTGAAATCTCCGGTGTCGCCGCCGCCTCCAAAGTTGTGGAACCAATACGCTTCGAGATTTCCGCCAAACTTCATGGAGTGATTGCCGGGCGTATAGATAAAGCTCTGCGAGAGCTGCCACAGGTTTTGGACGTTGCCGAAGATATTGCGATCCGTCGGCCCCAGCTCTGTGCCGCCCGTAAAGCCCACCTGAGAAGGAACGGTCTGATTAAAGATGAAGGTTCCGGCTGGGAATTCAACGTTGAGCGCGACATCGGAATTCAACACGGTGCGATTGAATGCCAGCCGGCTATTGGAAAGAAATTTCGAATTTACGATGCGGTCATATTGGATGGTGTAGTAACCGGTCTGCGTGGGAATAACGCCATCGGTTAGCGGAATCGCGTCGGGCCGGCTCTTCTCCGTGTCGTCAAATACAATGCGTCCAAACAGGGTTGCCTTTTCCGACAGCACATAGTCCAGGCGACCCATGAAGTAATCCTGATTCGTCTTATCCGATCCGGGGATGAAGAGTTCCGCGGTTCCGTTGGGCAATCCATTGGGACCGAGGCCAAGCTTGCCGTTTGGAAGCGGATAAGTATCGAGGAACGGACGGACCACCGGGGCTACCTGTATCTGCGTCAGAACCCCCTGCGCGTTCGGAAGCAAACCGCGGTGCGCGTTTTCGTCGGGGACTATCGCCAGGGAAATCAGGCCCAGCCGCTGCCGCATTCCTTCGTAGTTTCCAAAAAAGAATGCTTTGTCTTTTTTTATTGGCCCGCCCACGGAAAATCCGAACTGATTTCTCTTAAACTCCGGCTTATTGGGAATGTCAAAGAAATTGCGCGCGTCCAAATTGTCATTGCGATGGAAGGCGTATACCGTGCCGTTGATTTCATTCTTCCCGGACTTGGTTACCATGTTCACCACGCCGCCGCTGTTGCCGCCGTATTCCGCGCTGTAGTTGCTGGTGAGCACCTGAAATTCGCGGATGGCATCGACTCCCAGCAGCAGGCCGGATGAACTGCCCGGCGTTCCGAAATTGGCCATGCTCTTGATGTTGGTCCCGTCCAGCAGCCAGGCGGTCTGATCCGCTCGCGACCCAGCCGCCGCCACGCGGACGCCAAATCCCTTGGTGGCCACCTGATCCGTATTCCTGACCGCGACAATGCCCGGCTCGATCAAGGCCAGTTGCGTGAAGTCCCTGCCGTTCAGTGGCAGTTCCACAATTCTTTTTTGCTCCACCACACCGGAGACGGCGCTGGAAGATGTATCCACCAGTGGAGCTTCTCCCACTACGGTAACGCGCTCGGAGACGGCGCCGACCCTCATGCGCATCGCCACCGTCGCCTCTTGGCCGATGGCCAGAGTGATCCCGCTGCGCACTGTGGTCTCGAAGCCTGTCATGGTGGCGGACATTTCGTAGGGCCCCGGCGGCAGTTGCGCGACCACATATCGTCCGTTGTCCTGCGTGGTGGTGGACCGGCGAAGTCCTGTATCCCGGTTGGTAACGGTGATTGCCGCACCGGCCAGCACGCCTCCCGATTCGTCAGTCGCGGTGCCCGAGATTGTTGCAGTGGTGGTTTGGGCATGCAATGAGCCAACGATAAAGAATAGCGAGACCAAAGTTTTTACGATCAGTGAGCCATTCCGAAACATGAATTATCCTCTTCGTAACTCTCTTCAAGAACCAGTTTCCACATGACAACAAATGGGGAGCAACACTCGCTGGATTGAGACGTCTTAATTGGCTTTGTATGCGGGATTGACCGGCGGCTTATCCGCATCCCAGCAGCATTTTTCGCGGAGGTACATAAGCAGGTCGGCCAGATCGGTGTCGTTAAGGGTGTGGCGGTAAGAGGGCATTCCAGGCCCGCCGTCGCCAATTTTAGCCTTCACATTCTCGTCATTGGTGGGCTTGCCGGAGCGCATCTGCGGACGTTTGTAAAGGCCCACGAGCGTCGGGGCGGCATTCTTGGGATCGGACTCAATCGCGTATTCATTGTGGCAAATCCAGCACTTCAGATAATATATGTGCTGGCCGCGCTCGACGCCGCTCTTACCCATCAACTTGTGATAGTAAATCTGACCAGAACGCTGGTAGGGGTCCAATTGTGAATCCAACTCAGTGCTACGGGCGGGAGCCTGTCCAGACGACTGGGCCGGCGCCGGCTGGCTTGCCGGATATAGGTTCGCAACGAGGGTCGCCATCCCTACTGAGAAGAGGAGCATCAGTACTACCTTCGAAATTAAATTCCGCATGTGATTCTACTCCTCTTTGGTCCTGCTACTCAAGCGGCTGGATGCGCACAATGTAACCATACTGGTCGCCATACCAGACCGTAACGGGATCGGTTGAGTTGTCCACGTAAGTCTGCCAGTCAAAAGAAAACGGTTCGGGAAGGACGTACTCCACCCAGCCGTGCGTCTTGGGATTGAAGCGGGCGATGCGCCCGGCGCGCATTTCTCCGGCCCAGACTTCGCCGTTCTTATCGGCGCGGGTTTCGTAGAAAGTATTGTTGGGCGTGGGCGGGGCGTACTCCGCGATGCGGTTGTTCTTGTGATCATACTTCACCAGCACGCCGCCTCTTCCTCCCACCCATATATTCCCATCCGGATCAAAGGAGCCGCGCGAGGCCGCCGACACGCCGCTGGGCGAGGGGATCATCCGCACTTCCTTGGTTTGCCGGTCCATGAACACCACGCCGTCAAAAGTTCGGTCGCGATTGCCGCCGCCGAAATATCTTCCGTCCCAACTGATGAAGTTGCCGTAAGTGTTGGGAATTTTCCGGCTATCGGGCGGAAACTGCTCCACAATTTTCGCTGTCTCGCGATCAAATCGGGAGATTTTGTCTTTGGCCGTGCGCCAGATCGTGCCGTCGGGCGCCAGCGCCATATTGCCCTGCACGCCCGAACTCATCTTCCTGAAAATCTCGGTGAGCGGATTAAAGTGGATCAGGCTTTGCGACCACGTCTCCGAATACCAGACCGTTCCATCCGGCGCGGCCTGAATCCAATGCGCTCCGGGATGCTTGCTCGGCGTGCCTGGAATTTTCCAGGACGCAACTTTCCCGGACTTCGGGTCGAGCTTGCCGATCAGCGGGCTGCGGTTAATGTCAAACCAGATGCCATCGGATTTGGTGTCGCCAAACACATCGTGAACATGCACGCCCAACCACGGTAACTCGTATTCGGTGATCACCGCGCGCGTGGCAGGGCCTTGCGGACGGGGGAATACTTTCAGCGGCGGATCCTGCGCGTCCGGACCGCGCACGCGCGCCAGCCACTTGATGATAATCTCGCGCTCGGCCTGCTCGGCGGGAGAGACCTCCCCATCGCCCGGTCCCTGTAGAATGCGACCGTTATAGTCCAACATGCGGTGCATGATCAGCCGCCAACTGCGCTCGTCAAAGCGCGACCGAAACTGCATTTGATAAGTGTGGCAACCTGTGCCGCAGGTGTTGCTGAACACGCGCTTTTCCTGCGCCGTCCCGTCCAGATTGTGCAGCCACTCGGCATCGGACAACTGTGAGAGGATGTCGGGCGTGGGCGGCAGGAACTCGGATTCAGTTACTCGCTCCAGCGTGATTTCGGGAAGCCTGGTCGCTCCGCTGATTTGCACCCCTTCCTTAATAACGCGTTTGAATTCCAGTGGCCGCGGCGTGCGCAGCGTGTAAACTCCAGCTTCAAGCTTGGGAAACTCATACTGCCCCGCTTCGTTGGTAAACACGGTGGTGCGGATGGAAGTCTTCTGCGAGATCAACTGCACCATGACGCCCTCGACCGAAAAACCCTTCGAGGTTTTCACCGTGCCTGTGGGCCCGCCCGCCAAATCCGCCCGTGGGGCGGCATCACTGGAGACCGTCAGGCATAGCAGCAAGAGTCCATACCAGACGGTCGGAACCCACCGCCGCCAGCATATCCGTGTTCTGCGCATAATTTCTCCTACTCCGGCAAGAGCGTATTAGAACGTCAGCTTCAGGCCAAACTGAATCTGCCGGGCAGTGGTTGATGTCTTGTTAATCAACACGACGCTGGGAACGACCGCGCCGTCTTGGGTGAAAATTTCATTGGCCGCGCTCGAGTTCCCAAGCTGGCCGGGCTGCGAGAAGTTAACGCGATTGGTCAGGTTGAACACCTCCGCGCGGAATTGCAGGCGGAACCGCTCACCCAATTGCGTATTCTTGGTTAGTCCAAAGTCCCAATTCGCCGAGCCTGGTCCGGTGAGGGTGTTCCGGCCATAGTTGCCGATCTCCCGGGAACTGGCGGAGCAGGCCGGGTTTACAGAGGGATTGGGGACTTGCGCCCGCGTTTGGCAACCGGGAGGCACAAACGCATTCAGATCGAAGTATGTCTCCGGTCCACCCAGCACAATACTTTCACTGGTGTAGCCGGGAAGCAGGTTCGGGGAACCGGCGCCGGCCTGATCGGTCAGGGCGCGGGGCAGCAAGGCGCGGATCGTAAAGGGTCCGCCATCCTGGAGGGTGACGATACCGGTTACCTGCCATCCCCCCAGAAGATGACCTGCGATTCCCGGCGTGCCATTGCCAAAAGGCAGATCGTAAGAGTAATTGGCGGTGAAAGCGTTGGTCAGATTGTACCCGCTCAATCCTTTGTTGGCATTGCGATCATGGGGATATTTCCATGCGCCACCCCCGCCTGCGCCGACGTGATTGCCGGTGTCTGAGCCGTCCACTTCGCTGATGACCCGGGAATAGGTGTAGGAGATTTGCCCCTGCAGGCCGGCGGCCAGTCGCCGCTGGAAAACGGCGGTAAAGCCGTTGTACCAGGCATTGGCGTTGTTGGAGATGTAGTTGATTTGCCGATAGGCCGGATTGAACCGTTGCGCATTGGCAGGCAGCGCCAGAGAGACGCCATCGAAATCCAGCAGCGGCAGGTTGTTGTTGCCCAGCGAAGACAGGTTCAGACCGCGGCGTCCGCTGTATCCCAGGGTAACCACATTGCTCGCGCCGATCTGGCGCTGCAGGCTGAGGCTGTACTGCAGGGCGTGTGGCGAGTCGAAGCCATCAAAGGCAGGTGTATAGATGTCCTGAGTGCCGGGAGTGGAGCGAGCCAGGTTATAAATCGGCAGCGCGTTGGGGAAAGGCGCGGCATCGGCTGGCGCCAGTGTGACCTGGAGGCGTGGAGAAAATGTCAGCGAGTTCAGGATAGCCACCGTGTAAACCGCCGAATCAATCGGCACAAAGAAGAGGCCGAACCCGCCGCGCAGCGAAGTTTTTCCCGCTTGCGAGGGACTCCAGGCGAACCCGATCCGGGGACTGAAGTTGGTCCAGGAGCGGTTCTTCCAGAACGGATTGCCCACGGTGGGCGCCGCGTCAGTGATCTTCCGCTGGTTATCCAGCAAGCCGTTTACTTCGGTGGGGACCGTGTAGGGTTCCCAGCGCACTCCCAGATTCAAGGAGAGAGCCGAAGTTACTCGCCAGTCATCCTGCAAGTAGAGAGCCAGGAAGGTTTGCCGAATCCCGCGCCCAAAAATTCCGAATTGCAGCGGAGTGCCGCGCACGCGGTTCGGGGTGGCCGTCAGGAAACGCTCCAGGTCGGCAAAGCGCCATTCCGCATAGGGACGGAATGGCTGGTAGGGGTTGTAGCGCAAGCGCTCGACCATTCCTCCGAACTGCATGGCGTGGTTTCCCAGGGTCAGATTCAGATCGTCGTGGAACGCGAAGCGATTGGTTGTATAGAACGAGCCGGGGCCCTCCGTATTGCGCATTCCGTTAATGCCGCTAAAGCCCTCAAAGGCCGCCATGTCCGGCTGGCCGGGCACGGAAATCGTTTCCGGCGAGGGGGGAGGAGGCACGGCGTGGTTGGTCATGGGAACCACGCGGTTGAAGGACATGCGGAAGCTGGAGATCAAGCTCGGGGAGAAAATGTGGGTCTCGGAGAAGGTAAACAGCCGCGTTTCCAGGAAACCCACTTCAAAGCGGTCCGGATACTCCCGATACGACGAGCGGTTGGCATTCAAGCCCGTAAAGCGGCCAAATAGGGAATCGTTCGAGGACAACTGGTAATCGATTCGCGCCTGTCCAAAATTCTCCGAAGTGGGTTGCTTGGCTTGGAAAAAGTATTGCGCGCTGCCATTGCCGAAATTGCGACCGGTGGGACTGGGGTCCGGAAACATCCGCATGAACGGCACGATCCTGGGTGAAACACCCACCGTGCGGCCGCCCGGCAGGATGCCGCGCCGCGCGTCCAGATCGGGAACGTTGGCGGTGCCGGACTCGGAAAGCGCCTCGCGCAGTCCTTCATAGGCTACAAAGAAGAAGGTCTTGTCGCGAAAAACCGGCCCGCCGACAGTGGCTCCAAATTGATTGCGCTTGAACGGCGGAGGCTCGCTCCCCTTGTCAAAAAAGTTTCTGGCGTCCACCGCGCTGTTGCGCAGGAATTCGTAGGCGCTACCGTGCCACTTGTTCGAGCCGGATTTGGTGACGGCGTTGAAGACCCCCCTGAGCGCGCGTCCGTAGGCGGCGCTGAAGGAGTTGGTCAGCATCTGAAATTCCCGCACCGTCTCGATGCCCGTCAATGCGCCCGTCGGTCCCGCCGGAACGTGGCGATAATAATCGTTGATGTAGCTGCCATCGAGGAGATAGGAGTTATCTTCTCCTCTCATGCCGGAGATGCTGAAGCGCTTGGCAAAGCCCTTGTCGGCGTTGCCCCATCGCCCGTTGGAGTTTTGGACTACACCGGGATTGAGCAGCATCAATTGCGAAATGTCACGCCCGTTGAGCGGCAGGTCGCGGATGGTGCGGTCGTCCACCAGATAACTGATAGCCGCCTCGGTGGTCTGCACCAGGGGAGCTTCGCCGGAAACCTCGACGCGTTCGGCCACCTGGCCCACCGACATGCTCAGATTCACCACCGCCTCGCGGCCCACGGTCAGCTGGATGCCGAAGCGGATTTGCGTTTGAAATCCCGAAATGGTAGCCGTCACCCGATACATGGCTGGTTGTAGCGATGGCGCCGAGTAATGTCCACGTGCATCGGTATGCGCGTTCCGGGTGAGGCCGGTCTCCTCATTGTAGATCACCACCTCGGCGCCCGGCATCACCGCGCCGGTGCTGTCCGTTACCGTTCCGGAGATGGTTCCCGTGGTTACCTGACCGCTCAAGGTTAACGCGGTGGCAAACACTACGACTGCTAACCAGGCACTCTGTCTTGCATTCATGGCGGTCCACTTTCCTGCTCGTGATGGTGGATCAATCTTGGTCGCCATGTTACAACTATCCGGTCCAATGTCAAGCGCGGAATTGACAAATGATTTGACATGAGCAAGATGCGCATGATATAACGCAGCCAGATTTCAATGAGCGTAATCTCGTCTTCGTTTGTCCACGTCAGTTGATTTGCTGGGAGGGAAGCTTATGACGGCAGGCATGTTCAGGAGCATGTTGGTGGCGATAGCGGTGGTGTGCCTATCGGCGGCAGCGCTTTGGGCGCAGTTGGGAACGGGAGCTATTGTAGGCACCGTTCACGATGAGAGCGGCGCATCCGTTCCGGCAGCCGGCGTAACCGTCACACACACGGAAACGGGCATCAGCCGAACTCTGGTGACCGACACCGCGGGTAGGTACAGCGTTCCGGGCTTGCTGCCCGGCGGCTACGAGATTCAGGCGCAGGCGCCCGGATTTCAGACGGCGATCCGCCGCGGCATCCAACTCACCGTCGGCTCCGAGCCAGCCATCAACCTCGTCCTACAGATTGGACAGGTGTCGCAGACCACCATCGTTACCGCCGACGCGCCACTCATCGAAACGGTCTCCAGCAGCGTCGCCGGCCTGGTTGGCGGGCAGACCATCGTGGACTTGCCGCTCAACGGCAGAAGCTTTGATCAACTGATCGCCTTGCAGTCCGGCGTCTCGCAGATGCGCTTGCGCGGCGGCAGCATCCAGCACGGGACCGGCGCGCACTTCAGCGTGGCGGGTGCCAGAGGCGTCTCCAACATTTATCTGCTCGACGGCACGGAGATGATCGGCGGCGCCGCCACGTCATCGCTGCCCGGCGGCGCCTTCGGCACTAACATGGGAGTGGAGGCTGTGCAGGAGTTCCAGATTGTAACCAGCAACTACACCGCGGTGTACGGCAAGAAGGCCGGCGGCGTGGTGAATATCGCCACCAAATCCGGCACCAACACGATTCATGGCTCCGTCTATGAGTTCCTCCGAAACGACAACTTCGACGCGCGCAATTTCTTTGATCCCCGCTCTCAGCCGCCCGAGTTCAAGCGCAATCAGTTCGGCGCCGCGGTCGGCGGGCCGATCCGGCGCGAGCAGACTTTTTACTTTGGCAATGTCGAGGTGCTGCGGGAAATTCTGGGAACCACCGGCATCATCATTGTCCCGGACGACAATGCCCGACTGGGGATTCTGCCCACCGGAAATGTTGCCGTAGCGCCCGCTGCCGTGCCATTCCTGACGCTGTTTCCGCGCGTGAATGGACGGTCGTTTGGAGATGGGAACGGAGAGTATCTGGGTACCAACGCGCGAGTGAGCAATCAAGAGTACTTTTTGACGCGGGTGGATCATAAGATCACCGACAACGACTTCCTCTTTGGACGCTACAATTTCGCCGATTCCCGCCGGGTCGATCCGGCCACCAGCGGAATCGTCGGCGGATTTCAGGAAGGGCGCGAGCAGGTGGCCACGGCGGAGTGGAAACGCACATCCTCCACCATTGTCAATTCGCTCCGTGTGGGATTCAGCCGCGGCAGCACCATTACCGATGACCGCCCGCTGGTGGACATTGACCCTTCCCTGGTTTTCCTGGATGCAGCCGAAACTGTCGGGCAGATTGTGTTTGGAGCGGCCTCCACTGAAGGCGTGAACAGCATCGCCGCCGCCGGGACCGGGAACAGCGCCGACCGCTGGTTCACGCAAAACCAATATCAGGTGGCCGACCAGGTCTTCTATCAAATGGGCGCGCATGCGCTCCAGTTCGGGGGAGAATTGCAGCGCATTCAGAATTACTTTGACTACGCCACCAGCAAGCGTGGCGAGTACGAGTTCCCCTCGTTCACGCGATTCCTGCAGGGCTTGCCGAACCGCTTCCGGGCGCCCGATCCACGGGGCTCCGCCGATGCGGTGAAGGGCTATCGCAGATGGTATTTCTCCACCTACATGCAGGACGATTGGAAGGCGACGCCGCGGCTCACCTTGAACCTGGGTCTGCGCTACGAGGTAACCACGGTTCCCATCGAGATGTACGACCGCATCTCCAACTTCCGCTATAAAGAGGTCAATGGCTGGAAGACTGTGGACACTCAGGGGACTTTGGGCAGTCCGTTCTGGGATGACAACTGGCTCACCTTTGCTCCGCGCGTGGGTTTCGCGTGGGATCCCACGGGCGGCGGAACCACTTCGATCCGCGGCGGATTCGGCATGTTCTACGATCAGATCGAAGGGGAATTCCGCGCCTTCACGCAAAATAACGTCCCGTTCTTTGGCCTGCTACAAGTGGATAATCCTCCGTTCCCAAGGGGATTTGCCGTCGTCTCTGGCACCACGCCCCGGCCTGCCCCGGACAGCGTGGACGCCGGGCTGGATGTCCCCACGCGGCAGACTTGGAACTTCAGTGCGCAGCATCAGTTGAATGAAAACGTGGCGATAACCGGCACCTATGTGGGTTCCCAGGCGTATCATCTTACGCGGCGCTCGGAGGGCAATGGAGCCTTCCATACGCTTCTGCCCGATGGCCGCAAGTTTTTTGCCGCAACCTCCACGCGCAGGAATCCGCTGATCGGCGCCAACCGCTACATTCCCTCGGATGTGAATGCCTCGTATCAGAGCTTCTCATTCGACTTGAATCAGCGCTTCTCGCGCGGCGTACGCTATAAGGTCGCTTATACCTTCGCGAAGAATCTCGACTATTCCTCGTCTCCCAACGCCGCGCAGACACCCAATAGCACCGACACCCCGCAAGACCCGCAGAATCCGCGTGCGGACAAGGCGCTCTCTAGCTATGACATCCGCAACAATTTCTCGGCGAATTTATCCTACGACGTGCCGGCGCTTGCCGACAGCGGTGTGGCGCAATACATTCTTGGCGGCTGGCGTCTGGGCAGCATTTTGACGCTGTCCGATGGACTACCCTTCACTATTACCACCGGCTACAGCCGGTCGCGCGACCAGACTCGCGGCCCGGCGGATCGTCCCAATCGCGGTGCGGGTTCCGATGGCAATCCCATCTTGGGCGGCCCGGATAAGTACTTTGAACCGGGAGCTTATGTCCTTCCGCTCCTCGGCACATACGGAAACGTGGGCAGGAATACGCTGGTTGGTCCGGGACTGGTGAATGTCGACCTGAATCTCGAAAAGGTGTTCAGTCTCGGTGAAG
The DNA here is from genome assembly GCA_009691245.1 of Acidobacteriota bacterium. Classification (NCBI taxonomy): domain Bacteria; kingdom Pseudomonadati; phylum Acidobacteriota; species Acidobacteriota bacterium. The sequence continues at coordinate 29,343 of SHUM01000034.1, forward strand.
GTAAGAATCTCAACTTCCGAACTGAAGTATTCAACCTGTTCAACCGTGCGAACTTTGGGATTCCCGACCCGACGATTTACAGCACGCCTGCCGTGCTCACCACGGAGATTGTTCCCGATAATTTCCGCCGAGGCGCAGCAGGCCGTATCAACAACACCATCACCACTTCGCGGCAGCTTCAGTTCGCTCTGAAGTTCGTGTTTTAATTTCCGTTGCGGGGGCCGTATCGACGAGGCACATGGAGGCAATCATGGCTGAAAAGAAAGCAAGCCGCCGGCGGTTTTTGCGGCAGGTGGCGATAGTGGGCATCGCGGCGGGAGCGGCGCCGGCGTTGAAGGCTCAGATGGAGATGATGCCCGCGAGCGGGTCGGCAACTGCCGCCGCGTCCTCTGCGGGCGGGACGCCGCCGCCGGGCAATCCCACGGATAGGCTGGCGTATGGCATACGCTCGCGACATGAAAAAACTTTGCGCTCATTCGATGTTGATCCGCTGCACATGCACTTTGGACGCATGATGAACGTCTATACGCCGCTACAGGATTTGGTGGGGTCCATCACGCCGACATCGCTGCACTTCGTTTCGGCGCATGGCTATGTCCCGCCAGATATTGAACCCACATCGCATCGTCTGATGATTCAGGGCATGGTGGATCGTCCACTGGTCTTCACCGTGGATGAGCTGAAGCAACTGCCCGCAACTTCGCGCATCATGTATCTGGAGTGCCAGGCAAACCGGCCCGAATACAAAGCGGAGCGGGTGGACTTGAGCTTCGGCAAGACGGCGTGCAGCCAGTGGACTGGCGTGCTGCTCTCCGTTCTGCTGAAGGAAGCTGGCGTACGTGCCGACGCCAAGTGGATCGTGGCGGAAGGTTCCGAGAATGGGCGAATGACCAAGAGCACGCCGCTATCGAAAGCCATGGACGACGCGCTAATCGCATACGGGATGAACGGAGAAGCGATCCGGCCGGAAAACGGCTATCCGATACGCCTGCTGGTGCCCGGTTTCGAGGCGATTCACAGCGTGAAGTGGGTGCGCCAGATCAAAGTTACCGACCGGCCGTACATGGGATTCCAAGAATTGAGCCGCTACTCGCCGCGCAATCCGAAGGGAATCAACTTCACTTTCGCTCAAGGCGCCAAGTCGGTGATCACCAATCCTTCGGCCGGACAGCAGCTCATGCGACACGGCTTCCACGAGATTCGCGGCCTGGCCTGGTCCGGCGGCGGCAAAGTCAGCAAGGTGGAAGTATCCGTGGATGGCGGCAAGTCGTGGAAAGAAGCGGCGCTGCAAGGGCCGGTGTTGCCAGTCGCGCACACTCGCTTCACGCTGCCGTGGAACTGGAACGGAGAAGAGGCCATGCTGATGTCGCGGTGCACGGATGAGCTGGGCGAAGTGCAGCCAACACTAGCGCAGTTTGCCAAGTTCTGGGGAGCCACGTCGGCGGAGTTTCTCGCCGGCACGGCCAGTGGAGCGGGACACAGCAACTCGATTCAGCCTTGGGGCATTCGCAAAGATGGGAGCGTCTACAATGCAATTTCTTAAAATACTGGTAGTGGTCATCGCGCTCAGCGCGGTGTCAGCGTGGGCGCAGGGGCCGGGCTACAAATTAGGCAAGACGGCGACCGCGGAGGAAGTAAAAACCTGGGATACCTCCGTCGGGCCCGAAGGCAAGGAGTTGCCTGCGGGCAAGGGCACTGCGGCGGAAGGCGAAAAGGTTTTCACCGCGCGAGGGTGCACCTGGTGCCATGGCCCGACGGGCGAAGAAGGTCCGGCGCCGCACTTGGTGGGCGGAGGCATCGCGGGATGGGCGTTTGCGACTTCCATCTGGGATTATATTAACCGAGCCATGCCCTTGAATCACGAAGGAAGCTTGACGCCAAACGAGGTCTACAGCCTCACCGCGTATCTGCTCAACCGCAACAAAATCATCCAGCCTGCCGACGTCCTCGACCAGGCCACGCTGCCCAAGGTGCAGATGCCTAATCGCGGCCGCTACATCGCACCGCCGGTCGATCAGTGGAAGCCCGGCACGCCGCGGCCATTCAAAATCGAACCGTAATCAATGTGGACTAGGAGGTCCGTTACGTTTCTCAAGATCACGAATCATTTATAGCGGCTCATCACTATGGAGGGAACGATGGAGACCAAGAAAGCCAGCCGGCGGCGTTTCTTGCGGCAGGCGTCGTTGGCAGGCATGGCGGCGGGCATGGCGGTGGAAGCGGCGCCGGCATTGAGCGCGCAGATGGAGATGATGCCCTCCGGTGGGAGTGCCGCCGCGTCTTCTCCCGGCGCGGGCGCGCCTCCCGGCAATCCTACGGACAGGCTGGCATACGGAGTGCGCTCGCGGCACGAGAAGACCATTCGTGCCATCGCGGGAGATTCGGTGAATCCTGAGCACCTGCATTTTGGACGCATGCTCAACGTGCTGACGCCGCTGCAGGATATTGTCGGGTCGATCACGCCGACGCCGTTGCACTTTGTGTCGGCGCACGGTTACACGCCTCCGGATATCGATCCCAAGGCTCACCGCTTGATGGTTCAGGGCATGGTGGACCGCCCACTGGTCTTTACGCTGAATGAGTTGAAACAGTTGCCCTCGGTGTCGAGAATTACGTATCTCGAATGCCAGGCGAACCGTCCCGAGTATAAGCAGGAGACGCTGGAGTTGACCTTTGGCAAGACGGGGTGCAGCCAGTGGACCGGCGTACTGCTCTCCGTGCTGCTGAAGGAGGCCGGTGTGCGCGCCGACGCCAAGTGGATCGTGGCGGAAGGTTCCGAGAATGGGCGGATGACCAAGAGTACTCCGCTCTCAAAGGCCATGGATGACGTGCTGGTTGCGTATGGCATGAACGGGGAAGCGGTGCGTCCCGAGAACGGTTATCCTTTGCGGCTGGTGGTGCCTGGGTTTGAAGCCATCCACAGCGTGAAGTGGCTGCGGCAGATCAAGGTAACCGACCGGCCGTATATGGGATTCCAGGAAACAGGGCGATACTCGCCGCGCACTCCTAAGGGGATCGAATTCACCTTCGCGCAGGGTCCGAAGTCGGTGATCACTTATCCCTCGGGCGGGCAACGCCTCACTCGGCACGGTTTCCACGAGATTCGCGGACTGGCGTGGTCCGGCGGTGGAAGAGTGAGCAAAGCGGAAGTGTCGCTGGACGGCGGTAAGACGTGGAAGGAAGCGCAACTGCAAGGCCCAGCACTGCCCATGGCGCATACGCGCTTCACTCTGCCGTGGCAGTGGAACGGGGAAGACGTGGTGCTGATGTCGCGGTGCACGGATGAATTGGGCGAAGTGCAGCCGACGCTGGTCCAGTTTGCGAAGTTCTGGGGAGCCACCTCGACGGAGTTTCTGGCCGGAACAGCCAGCGGCGCGGGACACAGCAACGCGATACAGCCGTGGGGAGTCCGTAAGGATGGAAGCGTCTACAACGCCATCACTTAAAGTGCCGATGTTGCCTTTGGCTTCCAGTAAACTCCCTCTTCGGGTGTCATGCCAATGTTTGCATAAACACTCCACTTTACAATAGCTCTCAAAAAAACAGCGGAGGCGGGCATCTAGCCCGCCTCCGCATTCTTGCAAATCGCCGATCTCAGAACAACTCGGGGAATGAGAACGTCAGCACTGCGTTGAGGCGCTTGTCGGAGACCATCACCTCTTTGTGCTTGGCATTCACGGCCACGCCGCGGGGCATTTCAAAGACGCCGTTGGGGCCACCCACGCGCCAGCGTGGCGGGACGTCCCCATTGTCGTGGACACTCCAAACGCCGAGATATGCCTTGTCCGAGGCCAGGCCCCCCTCGCCGCGATCTCCGGCCAGTATCCAGCCTTTCGGTGGGTAGAGCGTAAACGGTCCGGACAAATCCATGAACCCGCTCTTGGGACCGCCGATCACGCGCAACGGCTTGGTGTTGCCCCGCGCCGCGCGATCGTAGATGCGGAAGCGCACGCCTTCGCGCTGAGTCTCACCTGCAACTACCAGTAAATTGCTTACGGGATCAATACCCACGGCGCTGCCGCCCAGCCCGGTGTCAGGACCCTCCAGCACGCGCACCGGCGCCACATTCCCATTGGCATCGCGCCGAAACGTCAGCAGACGGTCGCCCTCGGGAACCACAATCTCGTTGTTCACTGGATCAACGCCCAGCCGGTTGGGGCTGTTCATCTGAGTAAGCGGCCCCTGAATGATGCGCACGGGCGGCTCCTCTCCGCTGGCTCCGCCGCGAAAAGCCAGAATCGCCTGCGGGAACGGAACGGGAATGTAAAACTCATCATGGATTTCATCGTACGCGACAGCGTGAATCGTCCGGCTCAATAGAGTCGTCTGACCCTCAATCTTGCGCATCGGCTTGGCACCACCATCCGCCAACCTGGCGAACGTCGCGATCTGCGGGTGAGCCACTCAGTTGGGCACGATAATCTCTTCACGCTTGGAGTCATAAGCGATCGGATGCGGGTTGCCGATGCCCAGCGCCGCCTCGCCGAGCGGCCCGCTGCGGATCACGCGCAGCGGCGCCGTGTCGCCCGCCGCGCCGCGGCGAAAAACGGTTGCCGCGTGATTGCCGAAGCTGGCCACCCACAACTCGTCATTCTTCTTGTCGAGGAAGACGCCGGTGGGGTTCTTGATCATCGTCTTAGGCCCCTTCAGAACGCGAATGGGAGCGGCGTCTCCGCTGGCGGTGGTGCTGAACACAATGATCGAGTCGCCCATGTCGTTCGCGACGTATAACTCACCACGGTCCTCGTCCACGGCCAGGTGCGCTGGCCAGTTCATCTGTGTTTTCGATCCGGTGATCACGCGCAGGGGAGCCACATCGCCGCGGGCTTTCAGCGGATAGACGGAGATGGAGGGCGGGAAAAATTTACCAGAGCCGGGCACTTCCGTGGTGATCGGCCAATTGGCTTTTTGCTGTCCACGCGAGGGCGCGCCACCTGCTTGCTTGGCGTGGTAGTTGCCGTAGTTGCTGACGAACATGAGGTTGTTCTTGGTGTCGATGGCGATGCCGTGCGGGTCGGCCAGTTGCGTGCGGCCCCCTTGCAGAAGGCGCACCGGAGCATCTTCCTTCTGCGCGTACTTGGGGAAGATGATCACCGCGTTATCATGCTGCACGGTGAGAAACATCTCCTGCGCCGCCTCGTCCACGGCAATTCCAAATGTGCCGTGCGGCGTGTGCAACTCGCGCGTAGGCGGGACGTTGCCTTTCGCCTGCCGGTTGAAGATCACCAGTGTGTCCACCGTATCATTGTTCACGGCATAGATGTCGCCGCTGGCCGGATCGATGTAGAGGCCGCACTGAAATTCGATCTTGGTTTGCAGTCCGCCAATCATGCGCTTCGGTTCCGTCATGCGCGCGGCGGGCGGCGTGTTAGCCAGGCGATCATAAACCAGAATCTGGAACAGGTTTTCGTCGGTGAGCACCACTTCGTTATTCGCAGGATCAACAGCGACCGCGCTGTAAGCCGCATAGGGATCGCGGATCATGCGCACCGGCTTCTGCTGGGAATAGTCCACCGTCTGACCCGCGGGTGGAATGGCGCCCGCGGCGCGCTCCTGGGCTGGCGAAAATGCCACTGGCAGCAGCGCAAGCTTCGCGCCGCCGCTCGACAGATCAGCTGGCGGCTCCCACGGACACATCGATGTTTCTCCTGAAGGTATCGGTCGAACTGATACCAGACTCGCCTTTCCGGATGGCTTCGCCGGAACGGGCAACTCGGAAAGTATTGTGCCGGGAACTTGCTGGCTAATTATCAGCGCGGCCATTACTCCCAATGCCGCCAGACCACCCGCCACTCCCCATGTTTTGCGGGATATTCTTGGTGATTTCATTTGGAAATATCTCCTTTGTTTAAGGTGGAATTCCGGATTCTATTCCTAATAGCTCCAGACTATACACCAATCGAGGGGCTTCAGTGCATGATTTGTTTTTGTTGGTTTTATTCCGTTTGCCAGAACTAGGAATGTGGCACTTCGTGTGAACGCTGTGTGAATGGGCGGGTCTCGAAAATTTTGTTCTTAGGAAGAATCCAGCGGTATTCGAGCTTACTACGCATCAATCGAATGGAATCGGACAGAGAGATAGACAGGTGGGTAAGCAGTCCCCACGGACTTTCCCCATAAATTTGAATTTAGGTATAAAGGCCCCGCTGTATGCCCTTGAAAGATTTGGTAGCGGCGACAGGAATCGAACCTGTGACCTAGGGATTATGAGACCCTCGCTCTGCCGACTGAGCTACGCCGCCCGGATATGCCAAATGGATTGGCAGTGCCACTGAAGTTGAACGTGGACACTGCCCGCAACAAACTCCATTCATTACAAAATACAAGAAAAACGCTCTTGAGAGCAAGGTCAGGCGATGGGTCTGGGGAATAGCAGCTCTCCATTCAAGCAGGTGCGTCGTTCAGTGGCCCTCCTGCGCGTTGCGCAGGAGGGTGGAATGTGGCGTGATGCCTTTGGCGCGCAGGTAAAAATACATCTGGTTCAGATGCGCGATTTCGTGCTCCTTCATTCCGCGCATGATGTCCATGGCCGGCCTGTCCGAGCCGTCAAGGTAGCGGATCACAGCGGTGGTTAAATCTACGGATCGAGTCATCAGCCGCTCGCGCTGCCGGCGCAAATTGCTCTGCAACGCTCCGAGGAGCGCGTCTTTCGAGAGTCCTGCGTATGGGTAGAGGTCAAATAGGTCCAGATTGAACTTACCGTTTACTGTGCAGTCCACAAAAACGTCGGCATTGTGCAGGATGTGTTGCAGTTGCTCGTGGAAGGTTCGGATGCCTGCAAAGGGAGCAAAATCGTATGCGGCTTCCGGCATGTCCCCGGCCGCCTGAATCACGTTGCTGCGCACGCGCTCCCAACCGGCCAGGAATCTTTCCAATTCGTTCATCGCCGTTCCCCTCGGCTGCGGTGCTTGGTGGGCTGGAGTTAATTGCCGCTCATGGAGGCGAGGAAGTCGGCGTTGGTGGCGGTCTTGCCGAGCTTGCCGAGGAGCAACTCCATTGCTTCGGTCGGCGACAATTGGTTCAGCACTTTGCGCAGCACCCACATGCGATTCAGCTCGTCCTTACTCAGCAGCAGCT